>JASHRI010000490.1 GCA_030037435.1 Candidatus Acidiferrales bacterium
TGCAATTTGCGGGATTTGCGGGTGGCTGGCGATTTTCCTGAGCAAGCAGGTGCGCGGAGTGGCGACCGCGTATACCCCTGACTCAGAGCCGACTCCGCTGCAATTGCAGCATTAAATCGACGCGTCGACGACCGCTGCCGGCTTCTAACTGTCGGGTTAGCGCTTCAAGATGTAGACAACCGTGAAGACGACGGCCCACACCGCGTCGACGAAATGCCAATATATCGACAGCACAGCGCAGCGCCCGGCATACTCACGTTTCACTCTGCCTGCAAGCGCGAGACCCATCACTACGATCAGCGCAACGAGGCCGATGAGCACGTGAAAGGCGTGGAGCCCTACGAGCGAGAAATAGGCAGCACCGAATAGATTGGTCTGAATCGTGAAATTTTCCTGGAAGATCAAGTGGTTCCATTCGATTGCAGTGCCGGCAAGAAAAATCGCACCGAGCGCCAGAGTAACCAGCCAAAACACCTTGAAAGCCGCCATTTTGCCGCGCCGGATAGAGGCGATTGCGCGATGCATGGTGAAGCTACTCGATAGCAGGCAGATGGTGATGAAAATCGGTACGCTAAGCATCTGGCGCGGCGTAGGTCCACCGAAATTTTTCCCCACGTAGACCGCATAGGTGATGACGAAGGCCAAAAAGAGGGCGGATTCCGCGGCGATCAGGCACCACATCCCGAGCCGGCCACGAGAATGAAGCGGCAGAGAGATTTTTTGCACCGGAATGCTGGCGTCGGCCGCGCTCATTCACCCCGCCATTCCTGCCGAAAGTGATTCGAATTGCACACCGAATAAAGGAATATACGATATGCGGCGGTCTTTTAGAATGCGCGAGCTCGTTTTTGTGCGATATTTCGTCCAGCACCTGAGATCGGGCGGTGCGTTGTGAAGTACGTTCGAAGTGAAGGATGAAGGAGAAGCGATGCGTGGAATCAAGTTTGGTATGACGGTGCTATTACTCGCGATCGGCTGGAGCGCGCTGCCAGCGTCGGCGCAGAAGCAGGTTGCGACAACGGGACCTTCTGAAATCACGATCAGCGGCGCTGTCACCACACCGCTCACGATTTCCGTGGCGGACTTGAAGAAGATGCCGCAGACCACGTTGCACGTGACGGACGCGCACAGCCATCAGGCGCAGCTTTATGAAGGCGTGCCGTTGGCGTTGCTACTGCAAAAGGCTGGTGTGCCACATGGAGAGGAGATTCGCGGCCCGTGGGTGGCGGCGTATGTGATCGTCGAAGCGGCAGACGGCTACCGCGTGATTTTCTCGATTGCGGAACTTGATTCGGCATTTCTCGATTCGGACGTGCTGCTGGCCGACGCGATGGACGGAGCGCCGATGGGTGCGGGACAGGGACCGTTGAAATTAGTTGCGCCGCACGATAAGCGGCCAGCGCGATGGGTGAGGATGGTCAAATCGATCACGGTGGTGCGAGCGCCGTGAGACACTTCGGCGAGGGAAATAGCTGCGGGCGACACGGACGTGAAGAGCTAGCCCCGAAATTATTGAACAGGTCTCGTCCTCGGGGTGCGGCTGATCCCAGCCGGAATCCGTCGAATGGCACCGGGCTCCAGACCGTCCAGGCGCTTCAGGAATCTCATCAACACGGCATTCTCCGACGCGGAGAAGTGCTCCATTAATCGTCGCTGGACGCGGTGAACTGCTGGCTCGACCGATTTCAGCAGTCCGGCTCCCGCGGTGGTGAGGCGGATCAGCTTCACGCGCTTGTCGTTGCCGCTGCCACTGCGCGCAATCCAACCCTTCGACTCGAGGCGTTCGATCACGTCGCCAATCGTGGCCCGGTCGAAAGCAATCAGTTCGGCAATGCGCGTCGCGTCCAGCTCTCCGGCGGCCCGAAGCACAAACAGGGCGGCAAACTGAACGGATGTGAGATCGAAGCTGCCGCACTCTTCGGTAAATAAGGCCGTTGAAAGTTGGTGCGCGCGCCGAATCAGATGGCCGGGCATTTCTTGCAGCGGCAACGCATACGAGCGTTGTGGAACGCGCTTGACCCTTGCATCCGAACTTCGCGATTCCAGTTTCCGTGTCATGGACAAACGTCGTTTTCAAGCGAAGTTATTCGTTCACGAACGAGTATCGTACAAGAAGCTCTGAAGCCTTTGGCCGAAGTCCTGGTCTTTCATGCTCTCCACATGGTCTCTGGCGTAATTCCTAGTCTGGCTGGCCAGATAAAATTTCTCGTAGAGATCCCCGCGGGCGCCGAGCGCGGAGCCCACGAAATCCCAGGCGGCGCGAAATATCTGCGCGCGTTCTTGTGCAGAGATTCCGTTGGCGCCCGGCAGATAGCGCTCCAGTAGCTTCGCGATGGCGGGATTGTCGAATGCCTCGAGTGACGGCGTGGCGATCAGATTGTGCGAACCGATCGTTTTGAAGATTTCACCGACGCGCGCCATCCACGCCGGCATCACATCGCGCAGCGCGCGAAGTGGCCGATCGTCGCACAGAAAAGCGCCATTGCCCCATTCGTGGGCACCTACCTCTGCCGCTTTGATGACACTGCGAGCGAGCTGGGCATAGGCCCAAATCTCGCCGAGCATGGCCGCATAGTCCGGGCGGCTCTCCGCATTCATCGCTTTGGCCATTTGCGTCCCGAGCTCGTGCGCGAATTCGAGCTTGTTCGCGGCGCGGATGGATGTTTGGTGATACGCGTTTGCCGACCAGCCCGATCCGCGTATCTTGTTGTAAATTTCCAGATCGCAGTCGATGAACAGCCGCTCGTAGGGCACCTCCACGTCGTCGAAAATGAGGACCGCGTCCTGCTCGTCGAATCGTGAAGAAAATGGGTGGTCGCGCCGGTCGCCTTTCAACCCGTAATGATCGCGGCAGACCGTGACGAGTCCTTTGGAAGCCATGGGAATCGAGAAGCACAAAGCGTGAGCCGGATCGCTGCCTGCGGCGAGCGGTAACTGCGGATAGACGAAAATCTCGTCGGCCAGAGGACCAAGTGTCGCAAGCACCTTCGCGCCGCGGAGAATCACGCCATTTTTGGTCCGGCCGGTAGCTCGCAAGGCAAGATCTCCGTTGAGCCCCTGCAGATCGCCGATCGACCGATCGATCGCCGGCTGGATGATGGCGTGTGTGAGCGCCAGATCGCCCTCGACTACTCGTCGATAGAAACGAATCAGATGTTCGGCGAGCGCTTTCGCACGGCCGTCGCCGGCAAATAAATCTGCTCGCGCCACGAAACCTGCCAGACTCACATTCAAATAGTCCGGCGTGCGCGCAAGCATCCCGTAAGAATATTTCGCAAGACGATCCATACAGCGATGCCGAATCTCCAGGTCGCGAGCGCTTCTGGGAATCACCAAGCTTCCCGACATCGGGTCGCCGGTTACGGAATCGGCCACAAGGCAATCGTCGGCGTAGAGGTGCTGCCAATCGAAGTAACCCGCAGCTCCCAGAAGCGAGCCGCTAAAATCGGGGTGGGTAAGTACATCGATTTGAGCGTTGCCGAG
>JASHRI010000491.1 GCA_030037435.1 Candidatus Acidiferrales bacterium
ATCGCCAGCGGGAAGAATCAGGTTGGATTGGTCGACGGCGCGAACCACGTCCATCGGGCTGAGCTCATGCGCCTGCAATTTCTGCGGATCGACGTAAACCATTACCTGGCGGTATTTGCCACCGTAAGGGGGCGGCACCGTCGCGCCTGGAACGCCGGCGATCTGATCGCGGACCTGATACTGCAGGTCGTCGTGAAGTTGCGTTTCGGTAAGGCCGCGTCCCTCGACAGTGAGGAGGCAAACGGGCAAGCTCGATGCGCCGGTGCTGATGACGACGGGAGGCAAAGTACCTTCGGGCAATCGTCTTAGGTCCGCCATAGCAAGGTTGGCCATTTCGGTTACGTCGGCATCGGAACTGGTGCCCGGCTGAAAGTAAACCTTGATGAGGCTAACGCCGGCCATCGAGCGCGATTCGATATGGTCAATGCCGCTGCCAAGGGTGAAAAAGCGCTCGAATGTGTCGGTGATGTCGGCCTCGATCTGCTGTGGCGGCATGCCGCTATAGAAGGTGGCAACTTCAACCACCGGGATGTTGATCGGCGGAAACATGTCCACAGGCATTTGCACCAGGCTGGTTAGCCCTAGCACGCACACGAAGAGGCAAACGACTAGAATGAAATATGGATGCTTGAGGGAAAAGGAAGACATGAGATCTCCTACTCCACCGCTGCGGCATTCACCGCTGCAGGTGTGACCAACTCGCCCGGCTTGTACTGACTCTGTTCGCCGAAGACAATGCGATCGTTCTCCTGAAGTCCGGCGAGAACTTCAAATTCCGTTGCCGTCTGCAGACCCAGCTTGACGGTTCGCTGTTCGATGCGATTCGATTGATCCACAACGAGGACCGTGCCTTGGCCATTGCCCGAAGATTGCACCGCCTGTACGGGAACGGCCAAAGCCGACGTGGCGGACTCGATGGGAATTCTTACCGAGGCATACATTCCGGGAACCAGTTCGAATTTCGGATTGGGCACTTGCACTTCGGTGTGCATGGTGCGCGTGGCCATATCGATCGCATCGGCTGTGCGCACGATCTTGCCGCTGAAGGTTTTCTTCAGGGCCGAGACGTCCACATCCACGTTTTCGCCGAGGTGAACCGACGGAACGGCACGCTCTGGTACAGGAATCACGAGCCGAAGCAAATCGTTCTGCGACAAACGGCAAAGCGGCTGGTCACCTTCGTTTGAAGACGTGCCGGCGGGCAGTAACGCTCCGGTATAGGCATCCAGTTTCGTGACAATACCGGTGAATGGCGCGCTGATCTGCGAGTAGGAATACATCGCCTGGTCGCGGGAGAGTCCCGCTTTCGCTGCGGCAAGAGCTTGCTCCGATCCTGCGAGAGCATCTTTGGCGCCCGAAACTGCGGCCGATGCCTCTGTGTCCTTTCCTTGGGCAACATCGATCTCTTCCTGGGCGACAAGCTCGGGACGCGCCTTCTGCACATTCGCGAGCCGCGTGTAAGTCAGGTGCGCGACAGTATACGCGGATTGAGCTCGGTTGAGTTCTTCTTGCGAGCGTGCCACGTCTTGTTCGGCGCGCTTCACCGCAGCTTGATCGACGTCCAACTGCTGCTCCAACTCGGGGATTTCGAGCACCGCCATTAGCTGGCCCTTCTGCACATGCGTTCCCCAATCAATGTTGAGTTTCTGAATGTAGCCAGAGACCTTCGCGTAGACGTCGATTTCCTGGTAAGGCAGAAATTCCGACGCGATTTCCAGGCGATTCGATAGATCCTGGCGCGTCACCTGGACGACCGCTACGCGCGGTGCGGCTTCCTTATCCGCCGAAGCCTTGTTCGACGATCCACAACCGGCGAATATCGCTGCTGCGACCAACATCGCGCCCACCGGCACATATCTGGCGCGGTATTTCACATTCCGCTTCCGCCTCGATCTCATCGCTTCTGCAGATGCGTCTGAATTTTCGCGTGTCATTTTGTGAAGTCCTCGGTGTGCAAGACTGTGTTCTGAATTTCCTGTCGGAGCCGATCAAGGGAAAAGTCGGCGGACCGCCGCAAGCCAATCAAATCCTGTCTGCGCTGCCGCACCTGGCGGGCAACCGCCGGTACTCGGCCGGCGATTTCCAGCGGAATGGTTTGCACTCCATGACAATCGCCATGGATCAAGTCGCCCGGCTTGACTTTCAGCCCGCCCACTTCCACGACACCTCCAAAATCAAACAGATGCGCGTAGGCATGTGATACCGAAACATTCCCGGCGAACATCTGAAACTCCGTCGGGCGAATATCCGGCAGGTCTCGGACCGCGCCGTTTGTCACGACACCCACGCATCCAAGCGCGATCAGGATATTCGCGTGCACTTCCCCGATGAACGCGCCCAGGCCCGGGCGATCGTCTACGTCTTCGATGATCACGACGCGCGGTGCTGGGATCGTCAGAATGTTTTTCCACCAATCTGTCCGGTCGTAGTAATCGAACGACGCGCCGACCTCCATCGGCGGGTTGGCGCTTCGGATGCGAGCGGTGGTGGCGTAACCTATCATCGGCAGCTGATCGTCGAAAATGCACCGAATGGTTGAGTCCGCAAACCCAGTGTTCGGAAGCCGCACGCGAAACGTCTCAACAGCGCTCGACACGATGCACGTGCTGAGGCGCCGAAACTGTTCGATTTGAGCATACGTCAGTCGGTCCATTACCTGTTTCCTCCCGTCCCGAGAAAAGCGCCGTTGGACAGTCCAATAGGTCGGGCCTTGGCCGAGTTACTAAGCGTTTTAGTTAGTTTCTCTTTGAAAAAAATGAGCCGGTTACGCGAGGGAAAAGGGTGGTGACCGGTGCTGCATGGACACGCTCCACCCGATTCTCACAATCAGGGGATCGTCAAAATCCTTGGCGTGCACCGCTCGAACGGGCGGCGGTGGAGGCACGAGATGAACTACGGGCTGACGCGGCTGCCGATTGAATACCACGGGAGCGGCAACATTCATTTTCGTCGAAAGCGAAACGTGCCGCGCCGGACTGGTTCTCGGGCCGTACTGGCCATCTTTGGCCAGAGTGGAAAGTCCGGCCACGGTGATCAGCAGCATCACGATGGCCAAACGTATGACGAGGGATTCCCGGGAGCTCTTCTCTATCGCCAGGTTCCCATGGTGTTTCTGGGAAATCATTCTTGTGCGATGTGCTTCAAAACGTACATGAAGGCCAGGAAGTGACTACGCTTCACCTTTTTATCCTACCGTCAGTGCGATGCTGGAATCAAGCATCGGGATGCCCTTTCGAGCAACCTGTCAAGCGGCAGCAAGATCGTTCGCGTGCATGCAGGTTCAGCTCGATTGCGCCTGGGAATAAGACGCATCGCGAGGCCTTGAATCGCACTCAGATGCTCTATCCGACTCGCTCATTCACGCCACGTGGCGGCTCACTGCCGGTGCGATGGCTCGAATTTCCGTCATGAGCTGTGCGAACTGATCGGGATATAGTGACTGCACGCCGTCAGACAGTGCACGCTCTGGATCCGGATGCACCTCGATGATCAAGCCATCCACGCCCGCCGCTACGGCCGCGCGCGCCATTGGCGCAACTTTGTCGCGCCGTCCCGTGCCGTGCGAAGGGTCTGCGACCACCGGCAAATGCGAGAGACTTTTAATCACCGGTATCGCCGCGATGTCGAGCGTGTTGCGCAAGTACGTATCAAACGTTCGTATGCCGCGCTCGCACAGAATCACCTTGTAATTTCCGCCGGCGAGGATGTATTCCGCGCACAGGAGCAATTCCTCGATCGTCGCCGACATTCCGCGCTTCAGCAGCACGGGCTTGTCGACCTCGCCCAGCCCACGCAGCAAGTGGTAGTTCTGCATGTTACGCGCGCCTACCTGCAGCACGTCCACGTACGGCAGCATCACTTCGATCTGCGAAGGATCCATCACTTCGCTAACCACCAGCAGGCCGTTGCGATCGGCTGCTTCGCGCATGAGCTTCAACGCATCTTCTCCGAGCCCTTGAAAGCTATAGGGCGAGGTCCGCGGCTTGAACGCGCCGCCTCGCAATAGTTTCGCGCCGGCTTTGGCAACGCGAGCTGCGATGTCTGAGATTTGTTCCGCCGACTCCACCGCACAGGGCCCCGCCGCCACGGGAATGTCCTGGCCGCCAATGGTGACGCCCTTGCCCAAATTCAACACCGTGCCTTCGGGGCGGCAGCTTCGCGCCGCCAGCTTGAATGGGTGCGAGATTCTTACGATATCCTCGACGCCCGGCGCCGCTGAAAGCGCTTCCAGCTCGCTCAGATGCCGTTGACTATTGCCGACTACCCCGATCACCGTGCGCTCTTTGCCGCGAATCAAATGAGCTTCGTATCCGCACTCCTTGATGCGCGAGACGACATGATTGATTTGTTCGTCGGTTGCTTCACCTAGCATGTTGACGATCATTTTTCTGTCCTCACAAATTGTCCCAGTTTTGTCCTGCTACGATTTCCCTCGGCTTGCTCTCATCGCAGCGGGGTACGACCCCAAAATTCGCAACTCCACCACAAGTTTTTTGAGTTCGCTAATCGCCGCCGCCACTTTCGGATCACGCCGAGACGCCTGCAAATCCAGATAAAATCGATATTGCCACGGACTGCCATGTACCGGCCGGCTCTCGATCTTCATCAGATTCAGATTTCGCCGGGCGAATGGTTCAAGCGCGTGATACAACGCCCCGGGCCGGTGATCGAGCTGAAACACCAACGACAGTTTGTCCCGATTCCTTGGCGCCCCATTTCGCGCTGAAACTCGCCTAGCCGAAAGCAGCAGAAAGCGTGTGTAGTTTTCGCGATTGTCCTCAAGATGTTCGCGAAGGATCGCTCCCTCGTATATTTCCGCCGCGAGCCGACCCGCGATCGCCGCTCGCGTCTTGTCTCCGGCGCGCACGATCTCCCGCACGCTGCCCGCCGTGTCCTCTGTCGCAATCCTCTTCAAGCGCGGATACTTGCTGAAAAATCTCTCGCACTGCGCCAAAGCCACCGGATGCGACTCGACCACGGCGATGTCACTAAACTTCGCGCCTGGCACTCCGATTAAATTGTGCGCGATCGGAATGATCACCTCCGCCACGATATCCAGTGCGCTGTCGACCAGCAAATCGAACGATCGGTGCACAGAGCCTGCCAGGCTGTTCTCGATCGGCGCCAGAATATAATCCGCCAAGCCGTCGTCGATTGCCGCGAATGCCGATTCGAACGTTGGCCGGGGCACCAGTCTGATCCGCGCGCCAAGCAGTTTGCGCGCAGCCTCTTCACTGAAAGCTCCGCGCTCTCCCTGAAATGCCACGCGCGCGTTTTTCCGAATCTTCATCCGCGACCCTGCCGGCGCCCCGCCGGTGGTGAAGTAACGCGATTCCCCTTCGTGCTCGGTTCGCTCGCCGCTTTGCCGAACCCATGACGCTCTTGCGTGCGAATCGATTCGTTGAGCATCACCTGATAGATATTGCCGATCGCCTCGCCATCCAGGGGCCCGGGGTTCAGCTCCTTCATGCGCGCCAGAATTTCCTGCTCCCGTGCCGGCGCTCGCAGCGCCACTCCCTCTTCGTTCTTGAGGCGTCCCACTTCCAGCGCCAGTTCCGTCCGCAGATTCAGGAGGTGCAGCATGGCCGTATCAATCGCGTCGATTTTCCTTCGCCAGTCGTCTATTCTCATTTCGCTCCTCGTGCCTGCATGCATCCGCGCCCCGCAGACATAAAAAAAGCCGCGTCCTCGTTCGGAGGTTCGCGGCCGGTACTCGAAACTTTCTGCGGATTCTTACTTACGAATATTTTCCGCGCGCGTCTCGCCGGCCCGCTTCCCCCGGTAGGGGAAGCGGTACGTAAAGGCGAAAAATTCGTTGTACGTGCTCATCGCGCGGTCCCGAATTCCCTTTCGCTCCGCCTGCATCACTGAATCGAAGCGCCAAGTCTACAAAATGCACCCACCACCGTCAAGGCTTTAGACCAGCCTACGAGCCATACCCGGTTTCATTACATCGATTGCTCGCAAGACTACGGCTCGCTACATCCACTTATCGATCGAGGCGCTGCGGCTGTAATTCATGTTCGCCACTTGGAAAAATGCGTTGGTCTGCCCGCCGGCAACCACCAGGTGGATATCGCTCGACTTGGGCCAGCATGGAATCTGCGTGTCATCCGCAGCCTTCCACCAAGTCGCATACGGCTCCTCGCCTTTCAGTGCCCGCGGATAGAGCCACACATGCGCCAGGAATGACTCCCGATATTCCTTCGCCGTGATCGTCGTATTCTTCCACAGCCAATCGGACAGTTTCTCCTTCGTGTCGTACCCCTGATCCACCAGCGCCTTGGCCGTCAGCGGATCGAGAATCACCATGCAGTTGAACATTCGCGCCAGGGTCGGAAGCATGCTGCTGATCTGCTCGTCGAACTTCGGGAC
>JASHRI010000492.1 GCA_030037435.1 Candidatus Acidiferrales bacterium
ACACCGCCCGTCACATCACGAAAGTGGGTTGTACTAGAAGTCGCTGTGCCAACCGAAAGGAGGCAGGCGCCCAAGGTATGACTCATGATTGGGGTGAAGTCGTAACAAGGTAGCCGTAGGAGAACCTGCGGCTGGATCACCTCCTTTCTAAAGGAAAAGGGAGCACGGCCTGTTTCGGTAGCAGGCACGGCTCTCCATAGGCCTCTCACGGGGCCGACTCGGTTTCACTCAATACGCAGCGAGAAATCGCTGCGAGTAATCAAAAGGGTTCTGGCCTGTCTTATCCGAGAAGTCAAAGAGCTATCAGAAAAATGAAAGCCCGGTCCGACGAAAATCGGATCGGGCTTTTTTATTGCGGGCTGCTTTCGCAAGCGTATGCTGCGCGTTTCCCGCTTTCCCACAGACCGGTGACGGCGAACTATCTTCAGCCGCGGACAGTGTTGAGCACGCGAATCAACTCGAAGGCGAGGCGGACTGCTCGCGCGGGTGAACAAGCGCGAAAGGTACGAGGGCGATTGCGGTGTTTTATCGATGGCGGCAATTTGTTGGGCGCGTGTCGAAATCACATCCCTATAATCAGCATCGCTTGGCTACTTTCTTCCGAGCCTTGGTCGTTTAGCAGCAACCAAGTTTACTCGGAGAGAGGAGCCGACAACGTCATCCAATCAGCCTGCAAAAATCCTAATGACTTTGAGCATTGCTGGCCGCTAGGTTCGTTCTTCGGCCCCGATTCGATAATTCGCGACCCCACTTGTCCACTTGTGTGCCGCAGGCTGCACACGTTCCACCGCCCCACATCGCTTGCCGCAGGGAACGCGGTCGCCGCACAGGGGAAAGGGGAGCACCGCAATGTGGGCATGAAACCGCGCCTAGATTTATGCCCCAGTCATTTTTCACTATACTGCCGTAAATCACCAGCACGCCGCCGACGCCTAACAAGCTAAATACCACGATAAACAAGATCATATATCCCCTCCCTTCGAACTTTAGGTCGTCTCGTCCTCAATATACGCCAAGGACGGAGCAGACAGTCACTGTTTCGAAGCCGTCCACAATGCCCCTGGCCCCGCCGAGCACTCCGCCGAGATATCCACCCAATACGGCACCGGGAAAGCCACCGACGCCAAAGAAGGCCTCACCGCCTATGAATCCCCCGCCAGCACCCACTATCGCTCCTCCGGTAGCGTCGTCCCGCATGCTTGATATCATCTCGTCTCGCGCTGAACCACCGCAAAAGAAGTGAATGACGCCGACCGCCAGCTTCGTTACCGCTGACTGTTGCATGGCCGGTGTTTCCGGCTGCGCTTGCGACTCCGATTGCGATTGGGTTTGACACTCATAGTCCCAAAATGCGCAGTCGTTGGCGGGGGTGATGTTCCCCGCATCCTGAAAGCATGGGCTGCCTATGCCGGGGAGGGGGCTGCAAGGCGGCGACAGGATGCCGGCCCAGGTTAGGAGGCCGAGCCAGGAATAATCGAAGCCGGGGCCGGTGGCGAGAATGCCGGACGGCAGTCCCGTGGTTGGCGTGATCGTGCCGTAAAAGACGTTGACCGTGAGCTGATTGGGGAGCTGAGTCGGCGGACCGATGCCGCCAACGCAGTCGAATCCGCAGTATGGAACACAGGAGGCGTTGTTGGGATCGCACTCACTACCTCCGCCTTCGCCATCCAAGCCGGTGGGGTCGATCATCGTGAGGGGGTTGTTGGTGACGTAGGGGTACATGTTCCAGGTTTGTGGGTTGGTGGGGTCGGCGACGGCGTTGCCGGCTGGGTCAGGGGACATGAAGCGGCCGAGGGGCGAGCCGTAATAGCGAGCCTGGGCGTTGTCGAGATTGGATTCGGAGTCGCGCTCGTATCCCGTGAACTTGTGGGTTGTGCCCGTGTCGCCAGCGATTTGCTCGCCGAATGGCAGGAAGTCCATCGAGTCGGCCCGTCGCTTCCTGGGTGGGCGGAGCATGGAGGCATGATAGCATCCACGCCACTTAACGGGTGGACTAAGTCGAGCTTGCGTCCAAAACGAAAACAAGAATCCTCGATGCTCGCGAGCCGAGGGTATGGCACGCGTATATTCAAGAGCTGACGACCGCCTGCTGGCCCGTGAGGAATCATTCAAGTTCGACTACATGCTGCGGGTGAAGCAGCGCAAAGGAATTGCGCTTCGCGCGAGTCTGGACGGCACGGATGAATCCGTGCCCTGACGTGAGAACCGAAAACATCGCACTCATCGAAACCCGCGATGAGCTGCGGCACCCAGAGGTATGCGTGGGAGAACTAACTGGCGTGTTGTGCGCAATCTTCCGCAGCGGCTCCGATAATCCTCGCACCAACCCCGACGAAGGGCCTGCCACCCGCCGGAAAAAAGAAGCCTGTGAGCCTGACGTTTACGAATGTCAAGGGGAGAATCTTGGGAATTCGCACTTTACCCGGGTGATCGCCGGCCGGATCAGTGTTGCTTACCGTCCCCGGACAGGGCTGCGTTCGCGGAAAGGTCCAGCTGGCCGATGTTCGCCACTAAAAACGACGCGACATCCCTCAGAGAGGTTAGACTTGCGCCGCTTCGAAAAACTGCATGATACTTCCCTTCTTTTTCCACCTCAAACATCCAGCTGGCTGAACCCACTGCAACAGGCTGATGGATATCGAAGGTCTCAAACGTTGGCATCGACCAGAAGTCCGATGTAGCCAAACGCCTGAGAAATTCGCCCGCGTCGGTCGGCGAGACCTTGATACTTCTGCTCGTGGTCAAAACATCAGCGAAACGGGCGCTCTGGCTCACTTTGATGACGGCCTCACCCGTGCCATCCACGCCCAAGCAAAGGCGCGCGAGCACGGGGACGTTGTGGGGACGCGTTTGAATCAGGACGCGGTAAATTTGTGGAACTTGCGGGCTCGCCAAATCAGCTAGGGGGTTTTCTCCCATAAGCCGCAAATCCCGAGAATTGATGCGAGCCCAAATATCGCCATGCCCAGCAGGGACCTGGCCGGGGAAGAATTGATCCACATCGTTACGGGCGGCATCGGGGCCAGGCTGGGTAGTGTTCTGGTCGCTGGACGGTCGAGCGTACAGAAGGGGAAGTACCAGCATCATAACTAGCGCCAAATATTTGCTTCGCATACTAGGCAATCGGCGAGAATCCATCGGATTCGCAGTGGCCTGTCCCTTTCTCGGCAAGTCGCGCACGGAGGGCATGATAACACCCGGGCACTTTACTTCTTGAGGATGTATTGCGAGTGCCCCGCCCTCGATTGTAATGGTGGGTGGTTCGCCCGTGATATCGACGCGGTCAATTCGACCATTTCGACGGCGGAGCGGTATCCAGAATCGCAGATCGAAATCGACGGGAAGGCACGCACAAATTCTGTTCGAAAAACTAGAACAGAATGGACGAGCGGCCGCGGATTAATCGCCAGGCACCCGCACCTGGCGTGGATACAAAATCTTCACGTTGTGCTGCTCAGTGCGGACTTGAATGGGGCGAAGCTGTCCGGAGCGCGCACCCGCTGGAGCCGTGAAGGTGAGAAGATATTGGTTCTGAAGAACCGTATCGAGCTGCTTGAGGAACGGCGAGAACGCAACGGGCGTCCCAGTTCCTTCGAAAAACGCATCGCCGCCGCTGTCGTTGGTTAACTGAGCCAAGTTACTTTGAGAAATCATCCCGTGAAACGTCTGACCAAAACGGTTGCCGCCCGCGTAGATCGTGTGGATGACCACGCCAGCCCTTTGCGTATCTGCAACCGAAGCATCGAAATACGGGTCTTGGGTGTGGGGATCGAGAATGTCCGTGCCGCTGGAAATCACCAATGCTTCGCGGCGCGGGCTACCAGCCGGCCAGTGCTTCACAAGATCGCTCACAGAGAGATAAATGCTGGGAGATTCACCGTTTCTGCGTCCAAGAGTCAAGCGCACCTTTTGAGCCACGGCTTGATGATCCGTGGTGAAGTTGGCCGCTGGAATGGCGCTGCCGTGCTCAGCGTAAAAGAGGCCGACCTGCGTATCCGGCGCTTGCGAAGTGATGAAATCTTTCAGATCGTTGATCTGATTTCCCAACATCGGACTGACCGCATCGTCGATCAAAATCGCGAGTTGCAGCGGAGCCTGCGGGCCTTGCGCGGGAGTCCAGGAAAGCACGTCGAGACGCGTCTTGCCGGAATAGACGTTGACGTCTTCTTTTGCGATGGGAGGAGGCGCCGTGTAATTCGGTCCCATGACCGTAACGACCGTGGTGATGGGATTCGCGGAACTTGCCTGAGGCCGAGCCAGTACAGGAAAAGCGATCAGAACCAGAGCAGCAAAAATCAGCCATTTCGTGGGCAATTTGAGAAGATTCGGCACGTTAGCCTCCTATATTGGGATGCCTTGCGGAGGCTCGAAGATGCTTGCTCTATTTACTGCTAGCAGAAGTGGCCGAAAGATGAGGATCGCGCCGGCGACACAATTCGACGAACACGATATTCCGGCGCCCAGCCAACTAAGACGATTTCGGTGGCTCGAACAATTCGACGAACGCGCCGACGTCTGGATCGCGAAACATCGCCACGCGATAGCCCGTCTTCATGGTGACGATGCCATCGGAAACCATCGGAATGCCAGCGCCCTTTAGTCGCGCCACTAGCGCGTCGATTCCGTCGACTTGGAATCCCACGTAGTTCACGCCGATATCGGTGATGGTGTAGGGCTGGACTGGTTTTTTGCGGTTTTCGTACTCGACGATCTCGAAACGCATGCGGGCTTTTGGATCGGCCGCCTCGGGAAACGTGCCCTGCCACATACGCAAGACGTTGCCATGGCCGCCAACGGCGGAATCGAAGAAGTCGCCGCTGGTCCACGGCATGGTGGTGGGGGGCAACTGTTCACCCAGCAATGAACCGTAAAATGCCTTGGCTTTGTCGGGATCGAGAATTACCAGGCCGACGTGGTTGAATCCCGGGGGATCGGCCGCACGCGCGGGACGTCCATCCACTGCGGGCGTCGCGGGACGCTGCTCGGAAATCTCAACATCCATGCCGTCGGGATCCGTGAGGTAGGCGATGGTGCCCTTCGTCGAGCCGGGCGCGGCGACCAGCTTGCCGCCCCAGCTGCGAGG
>JASHRI010000493.1 GCA_030037435.1 Candidatus Acidiferrales bacterium
AAGACGACCAACGAGCTGAACTATGTTACGCAGAAGTTCGTTCGCTCGGTGATCGGAACCAACAACATCGACAGTTGCAACCGTACTTGACACGCTCCCAGCGTCGCCGGTCTGGCGGCGGTTTTCGGAGCGGGCGGCGGAACGAGTTCGTACCGCGCCATTGAAGAGACGGATGTGATTGTGCTGTGGGGCTCGAACGCCCGCGAGACGCACCCGATTTTCTTTCACCATTTGCTGAAAGGGGTGCACAACGGCGCGAAGTTGTACGTCGTCGATCCGCGGAGGACGAGTTCGGCGCAGTGGGCGGACGTGTGGCTGGGGCTCGATGTGGGCTCGGATATTTCGCTCGCGAACGCGATGGGGCACGAGATCATCTCCGCCGGACTGACGCATGAATGGTTCATCCAGAATTCGACGAGCGGCTTTGAGGCGTACAAGAAACACGTCGAGAAATACACGCTGGAGCGCGCGGAGCGCGAGACGGGCGTGCCGGCGGACATTATTCGCGCGACGGCGCATGCTTACGCGCGCGCTAAGAACGCTGAATTGTGCTGGACGCTGGGAATTACGGAGCATCACAACGCCGTCGATGGCGTGCTGGCGCTGATCAACCTGACGCTCCTGACTGGACACGTGGGCCGCTATGCAAGCGGATTGAATCCGCTGCGCGGGCAAAACAACGTGCAGGGCGGCGGAGACATGGGCGCGATTCCCGACCGTTTGCCGGGGTTTCAGCACGTGGAGAACGATGAGCTGCGCGCAAAATTCGAAAACGCGTGGGGAGTAAAAATCGATCCGAAGAAGGGCTTGCATCTGAGCGGCATGTTTGAAGCGATGGAACACGGCAAAATGACTTGCTGCTACGTGCTTGGGGAGAATCCGGCTGATTCCGAGGCGGATCGCCACCGTGCGATAAAATTGCTAAGCGGCCTCGAATTCCTGGTGGTGCAGGACCTTTTCTATACGGAGACGGCGAAGCTGGCGGACGTGGTGCTGCCTGCGGCGGCTGGATGGTGCGAGAGCGACGGGACGGTGACGTCGAGCGAGCGCCGGGTGCAGCGCGTGCGCGCGGCGGTGCCTCCACCGCCCGGCGTGCGCGATGACATCGAAATCGTCTATGACCTTGCTCGACGGATGGGCCGCAACTGGGGTGTGCCAAAGCCTGAGTGCATTTGGGACGAGGTGCGGAAGCTGAGCCCGATGCACGGCGGCATGAGCTACCGGCGGCTCGAGGAGTTGGGCGGAATCCATTGGCCATGCTACGACGAGTCGCATCCGGGCGAGATCTACCTGCACGGACGGCTGTGGGAGTCGCCCGTGGTGGGGCCACGCGCACCCTTTAGCTCCGTGGAATTCGAGCCGCCCGTGGACAAGCTAGACCACGAGTTTCCGCTTCGCTTGACGACGGGCCGGCGGCTTGATTCGTACAATACAAACGTGCAAAGCGGGAGATTTCGTTCGCCCTTGCGACGCCAAGAGGCGCTCGACCTTTCGCCGGAAGATGGCGAGCGATACAACGTTCGCGAAGGTGAGAAAGTTCGCGTCACGTCGCGACGCGGATCGGTGATCGCGCCGGTGCGTTTCGATCCAGGCCTGCGGCCGGGGCTTGCGTTCCTTACGAACCATTTCCACGATCAAGTCGCGACCAACGACTTGACGATCGATGCTGTTGACCCGAAGTCGGGCACATCGGAATTTAAAGCGACTGCCATTCGCATCGACAAGTGTCAGGCCAACTGACGGGGGAATTTTTTGGACATTCACGTTACCGCGCAAGAGGCGTCGCCTGACGAGAAGGCGGCGGTCGACGCGGAACTCGGGCCACCAGAAAGCGGCTGGACGGGCGGAAAGCGACGCATCGAATCCGACGGGCGCGTTTCGTTGGGAGGACACGACACGCGATCGAACCGGCACCGGTTGCTTCCCGTACTGCACTCCATTCAATCACGCATCGGCTGGATCAGCCCCGGAGCCATCAACTACGCCGCGGTGCGGCTGGACGTCGCACCCGCCGAGGTTTACGGCGTGGCGTCGTTCTACGAGATGTTTTCGATGGCGCCTCGGCCTTCGGTGGTGGCGCACGTATGCGACGACATCGTTTGCCTGGCGCGAGGCGCCGCAGCGAACTGCGAAAAGATGGAAGCGCAGCTTGGACCGCCGGGCAAGCCGTATATGGATGGCCGGGCGACCTGGTTGCGCAGCACGTGCCTGGGGCTTTGCGAACGCGCGCCTGCAGCGCTTGTCAGCGCAGCAGGGAAGAATCCGCGCGAGCGAGTGCTGGCGCCGGCGACACCGGATGGCGTGCAAAATCTGATGCGCGATGCGGTGGCCGGCAAGCTTCCCGCTGAGCCCGATGTGCTCGACACCAAGGTTTCTGTGCCGCAGGCGGGTAAGCCGGAACTGCGCTTGCTGCGTCGAGTTGGGAAAGTGAACGCCGCGAGCCTGGACGATTATCGGCGCATGGACGGCTACGAAGGGTTGCGACGCGCGCTGGATTTAGGTCCCGAAGGTGTGGTGCGCCAGGTGATCGAGTCGCGGCTGCTGGGCCGTGGCGGAGCCGCGTTTCCCACTGGAAAGAAATGGGAAGCACTGCTGAATCAGCGCCAGCAGGGCCGCACGCACTACGTGATCTGCAACGCGGACGAATCCGAGCCGGGCACGTTCAAAGATCGCATCGTGATGGAGGGCGATCCTTTCGCGGTGATCGAAGGGATGACGATCGCGGCCGTTGCGACCGGAGCGCCGAAGGGCTACATCTATCTTCGCGGCGAATATCCGTTGGCCGCGGAACGTCTGGCGCACGCGATTCATGCAGCTCGCGAGCAAGGATTCCTGGGCGAAAACATTCTTGGACGGGGGTTGAAATTCGATATCGAACTGCGGCGCGGCGCTGGCGCGTACATTTGCGGCGAAGAAACAGCGCTGTTCAATTCAATCGAAGGCTATCGCGGCGAGCCGAGGAACAAGCCGCCATTTCCCACGGTCGCAGGCCTGTTCCGAAAACCGACGGCAGTGAACAACGTCGAAACGCTGGTGAATGTGCCGGAGATTATCCGCATGGGCGGCGCGGCTTACGCCAAAATCGGCACGGGGAATTCCGCGGGATACCGGCTGTTTTGCGTTTGCGGACACGTGGGCCGGCCGGGCGTGTACGAGGTGGCTTTTGGTGCAACGCTTCGTAACCTGATCGATCTCGCCGGAGGCGCCG
>JASHRI010000055.1 GCA_030037435.1 Candidatus Acidiferrales bacterium
ACGTCATGACCGTCAATGCGAATCGCACCAGCCGTGACGGAGTGAAACCGCGGCAGCAGATTGAGCATCGTCGTCTTGCCGGCGCCGCTTGGTCCAACGATCGCGACAACTGCGCCGGCGGGAACCTGAAGGTCGATGTTTTTCAGAATGAGAGGGCCACCGTCGTAGGCGAAAGTGGCACGAGAAAATTCGATCGAAGTCGAAAAGCGCGGAAGAACCTGCGCGCCGGGCGCCTCCATCTCTTCTTCGGGAAGGTCGAGATAGGAGAAGACCTGGGAAGACACACCCACCGCTTGCAGAAACAGCTGATAAATATTGCCAATGCGCTTGATGGGTTCGTAGGCGCGAAGCAAGGCGACCGTAAAGGCACCAAACGAACCAATGGTCATCCGTCCGACCTTAATTTCGCTTCGCGCAAAGAGAAGCACCAACGCGACCACGATGGCTCCGACCAAATCCATCAGCGGCGAAGTGGCGGCGAATGCCTGAATCCAGCGCATGTTTTCGTGGAGCAATTTGCGGGCAGACTCGCGGAACTTTCGGATTTCGAAATTTTCCATTCCGAAAGCCTTCACCACGCGATTCCCGCTCAGCGTCTCCTGCAAAATCTGGCTCAAATCGGCGAGGCGAGACCGGCTCTTTTGAGAAAACTGTCGAATTCGTCTGCCCAGATTACTAACCGGAATCACTACGATGGGGATCAGCACAACCGCGCCGATAGCCATGCGCCAATCGAGCAAAAGCAAAACGCAGATAAATGCAATGAGAGTGAAAATTTGGCGGACGAAATCCGCCAACCAATCGGAAAACGCGCTGCGCATTTGTTCGATGTCACTGATAACGGCTGAGATCACGCGGCCGACCGGATTGTGCTGGAAGAAGCCGATCGGCTGCTGCACAACCTTTGCATAAACCTGGTTGCGCAGATCGGTGACACCGGCGAGGCCCACGTACTGAATCAGCGTGCTGCCTAGAAACTCAGCAACTCCTTTGACCAAGAAGAGAAAAAAAAAGGCAAGAGCGAACACAGACCAAACCCAGTGAACCCGGGCAGGCACGAAGGAATTGAGATAGACGACGTGCGACGTGCCCGGAATGGTGAACAGCGCAAGCCTTTGAACGGTCGAGCCTGGAGCGAGGATCACGTCTGCCGCCGGCTTGATCGCCAGCACGGCAAGCCCGTCGATGATTCCCATGACAGCGATCAGCACCACGCCTAGCGCGAACAGGGCTGTGTAGGGCCGCAGATAGCGCAGCAGGCGCTTGATATCCTTGTGCTCCGTCGATTTCGAAGTGTCTGGCATGACTCTCAATGGTTAGGCTGTTCTACGACAAAACCTACCTGCATATGTATTGCGCTTCCAAGGAAATTCGGTTCCCAATTTGCGTGCTGCTT
Source organism: Candidatus Acidiferrales bacterium (assembly GCA_030037435.1). GTDB lineage: Bacteria > Acidobacteriota > Terriglobia > Acidiferrales > UBA7541 > Palsa-295. The sequence goes on from JASHRI010000055.1 coordinate 1,397, forward strand.
ACTCAGGCCGAAGTCTTATCGAGATCGCGGTGCACGACTTTGGCCGCATAGCCCTTGCGCTGCAAGGCGCGGCGAATCACTTCGGCCAGTGCCACTGAACGGTGGCGCCCCCCGGTGCAGCCCAGCGCGACCGTTAAATAGCTCTTCCCTTCCCGAATGTAATGCGGAATCAAATATGCCAGCAGACTTTCGATGCGGCGCAGAAATTCGCCCGTCTGCGGAAAAGAGCGTATATAGCGCGCGACGCGAGGATCTTTGCCGCTGAACGGGCGCAGGCGCGGGACGAAATGCGGATTAGGCAGAAATCGCACGTCGAAAACCAAATCGGCATCGGCCGGAATTCCGTAGCGAAATCCAAAGCTGACCACGGATACGAGCAGGGGGCGCCGGCCGGCATTCTGGAAGCGATCAATAACAAACTGACGCAGGTCGTGGACCGTAAATTTTGTGGTGTCGATCACCACGTCCGCAAGGCGGCGAATCGGCGCCATGCGACGGCGCTCCTTGCGAATGCCCTGGATCACAGTGTCGCCCTGGCTCAGCGGATGCGGCCGCCGCGTCTCGCTGAAACGACGCAGCAAAGCTTCGTCGCTGGCCTCGACGAAGACGAGCTGTGCAGGATGCTCGCTCGCGAGCTTGCGGTAAATTCCGGGCAATTTTTCGATTTGCTCGCCTTCGCGCGCGTCCACCAGCAATGCCGCGCGACCCACTTCGCCGCGGCCCTCTTCGTAGAGTTCGCCGAAGGTCGGAATCAGGGCGACCGGAAGGTTATCGACGCAATAGAAGCCGAGATCCTCAAAGGTATTGAGCACCGAGCCTTTGCCGGATCCCGACAGGCCGGTAAGAATCACCAACTGCCGCGAGCCGCGCTTTCTTTCGGAGCGTTTCACGGGCCAGGCAGGTTACGCCTTCACCCGGCGGCGGTGCGTGCTGGGGATGCGTAGGTCTTCACGATATTTGGCCACGGTACGGCGCGTGACGTGGATGCCTTCATCGCTCAGCTTCTTGGTGATTTGCTCATCCGTCAGCGGATGCGAAGTATCTTCCTGTTCGATCATCTGCTTCACGCGGCGCTTCAGGGACAACAGAGACATCTCGCTACCCTGCGGCCCGTTGACGGATTCGGAGAAAAAGCTCCGCAATTCGAGGACTCCCTGCGGCGTGTGCACATACTTGCTGGCAACGGCGCGGCTGACGGTGGAAGGATGCACACCCACTTCTTCGGCGACTTCCTTGATCATCATCGGCCTCAGATGGTCCGGCCCATAATCGAGATAGTCGGCCTGGCGCCTGAGAATGGAATGGCAAACGCGCAAAATCGTGTGCTTGCGCTGTTCGATATTTTTCATCAATTGAATCGCGGCAGTAAAACGCTCTTTCACGTAATTTCGCACATCGCGGTCCGCCGCATCCCGGGCCAGCAGGCGGCGATAAGTGGGACTCAAGCGAAGCTGGGGCATGTCGTCGTCGTTCATGAAGACCTGCCACTCGCCGTCCACCTTGCGGAACTGAACGTCCGGCTCGACCAGCCGCGGTTCGGTCTTGTTGTAACGCAGGCCAGGCTTGGGATCGAGGCGTTTGATCGTGTCCACGGCCCGCTTCACAAGCTCCACGGGACGATTCAATTCGCGAGCCACTTCCTTCAGCTGGTTGTTTTGCAAGAGTTTCAAATGATCCGCGATGATCTGCTGAGCGAGTGTGTTTTGTGGATCCAACAGCTTGATCTGCAACAGCAGGCATTCCGGGAGGTTCCGGGCGGCTACACCCGGCGGATCGAATTCCTGCACCATTGCCAGCGCCTCTTCCACGTCTTCCATCGAATAGTCGCCAGACTGCGCGATTTCCTCGAGGCTGGCCGTCAGGTAACCGTTTTCATCGAGATTGCCGATGATCGCCTCGGCAATTTTGCGAACTGTCTCCGTGCAGATGCCGACGCTCAACTGCCAGTTCAGATGGTCGGTCAAACTCGCGGGTGAAGAAAGAAACTTGTCGAAGGAAGGTTTCTCGATCTCCTCGTGCTCGCTGTTTCCGGCGCGTTCGGCACCTGTATCCAGGTATTGCGTGAAGAACGAGCCGAAGTCGAATTCATCGAAAGGATTCGCGGCGGGAGTATCGGGGACGTTTTCCGTTTCTTTCTTGAGGAAGGCCTCGTCCGTATAGTTTTCGGCGGTCACTCCCTCTTCAGGCAGTTCCTCCAGCACCGGATTCGCCATGATTTCCTGGTTAATCATGTCGCGCAGCTCAAGGCGATTGAGGGCCAGAACGCTGACCATCTGCACGAGGCCCGGCGTAAGAATCTGTTTTTGGGCGACGCGAAGGTGCAGCTTGGGTGCCAGGAAGTTCATAGGATTCAGTTCAGCCGGAAGCCCTCTCCCAAATAGATGCGGCGAACTTCGGCATTGTCGGATAATTGCCCCGGGGTGCCCGCGGCCAAAATCTTGCCTTCGTTGATGATGTAGGCTCGCGTGGTGACGGCGAGGGTGTCGCGCACATTATGGTCAGTGACGAGAACGCCGATCCCCGCTGCGCTCAGATCCGCAATAATCTTCTGAATATCCACCACTGTCAGGGGATCAATACCGGCAAAGGGCTCGTCGAGCAGCACGAAGGAAGGCGACAGTACTAGCGAACGCGCAATTTCGAGACGCCGGCGTTCGCCGCCGGATAGCACGTATGCTTGACTGTACCGCACCCCTTCCAGGCCCATTTGCGCCAAAAGCTCCTCCACGCGGTCGCGCCTCTGCTCGGGGGTCAACGAAAGCGTCTCGAGGACCGCGAGCAGGTTCTCTTCGACCGTAAGCTTGCGAAAAACCGAAGGTTCCTGGGGAAGGTAACTGATGCCGTTGCGGGCCCGAAGGTACATGGGAAGGTCGGTGATGTCTTCGGCGTCCAGCAAAACACGGCCGTAATCCGGACGCGCGAGGCCGACCAGAATGTAGAAAGTCGTGGTCTTTCCGGCGCCGTTCGGACCGAGCAGCCCGACCACCTCGCCCTGTCGAATCTCCAGGCCAACGTTATCTACAACTTTCCGCCCTCTATAGGACTTGCTCAGATCGGCGGCCTGGAGTGTCAACATACCGGTTCATTTCTCAACCCGGTGCTTGGTCAGCGTGCGCGAACCTTCTTGAGAGTCGACTAAAATCGTATCACTCGCAACAAAGAAGGTCAACGAATGGCCCGTCACTGTGTTGCTAGAATCATCGGTAACCGTGGGCTGGCCGCCCGAGAGAACGAATTTTCCGTCGGCAGCCGTATATTCGGCCTGCTCCGCCGTCCCGCGCCGGTCTTCCTGGCGAACGACGACACTTCCCTGTGCCAGCACGCGCGTCAACTGCCTGCCGGCGGTCGCCGACACCATTGACTCAGGAGACCCCACCGTAGGACTTGGAGAAGTGCTGCCAGCAGGAGCGGCGGGCGGACCGAGGAAAATGTCCAAGGTGCGCGATTGAAGCACCCCTTGTTGTGAACTTGCCACAACTCCGCCACTCAGGTGCGCCCGCCCCTGATCGCTCCAGTATGTGAGGACCGGAGCCTGAACCTTCCAAAGGGTAGGTCCCGCCGGGTGCTTGGGATCGGCGGCGGAAGACTGTACAACAGCAGGAACCACGGGACCTGAGTTTTGGGGGAATACGGCGACAACCTCGCCGACGGCCTGCATCTTCTTTTCGTCGCGCCACAGTTCAATCCGATCAGCGTCGAGCACTGAGTCTCCCTGCCAAAGTCGAGCATGGCCGATATAGGCGGCATGACCGGCATTTACCGACCCGGAGAGCGAGTCGGCGGAAATGTGGGCCGGACCGGAGCCAAGGCTCACAGCATCTCCACGTTCCGGTGGCATGTAGGTTGAAATCACGTCACCGGTGGCGTGAAACTCTCCTGTCTTTTGGTCGATCTCCACGCCCGAAGCAGTGGTCCGGCTAAGCGAATCTGAAATTACCGGTGATCCGTCAAGGGCAATCGCGTCGGTGGCGCGCACCATCTGGGCCCGGTCGGCTGTAGCCTTTCGATCGGCCTGCTGAAACTGAACATTGCCGCTCTCTTCGACGGAAGCCCAATCGCCATCGGGACCAAAGGTGGCCTTCATTTCTGACGCTGAAACGTCTTGGGGCTCGGCCTTGCCAGTCTGCCTTCGCATGTCAACGGCAGAATGCCCGGCGAGGCTGCTTAGGCGTCCGTTCGGATTGACCTGCGCGACAAACTTCTTTGCGCGAAGCACGGTAGCCACTTCGCCACTTTTCGTCTCGATAGTGCCGGGCGCTAGCGTTTCGACGCTTTCGATGCTTTGATGATCCGCGGTTTTTTCGGTTGATTTGCCGCGCGTTCCACCCGCGCGCCCGGTTGCGAACGCTACTCGCAACGAGTCGGTTTTCAATATCTGCGAATTCCCTTTCTGGACCGATTCGGCTGTCACGCCACCGGTGGCGGTCATTTCCTGGATCAGATTCTGCCCCGGCACCATGGCAAACTCGACATGAGCAGCCAGAAAGCGATCCGTGCCGGCACGAGACTCTCGCGAGGCGGCAACCCTTTCGTCGGCCACGATGCGCTCGACCCATCCGGCGGGGTTCAGCAAGCCCTCGAACTGAGCCGCGGAGACGACCGTATTCTTGCCATCTTCCGTCGAATGAATCGTAGGATTGCCGTCAGCCACGACACGCTGCGCACGGTTATTCTCATCTAGCTGGACCGAGATTTTCTCTGCCGCCAGATCGCGCACGCCCTGTCGTACATCCACCGGACCGTTCAAAATGACTGTCCGATCATCGCGCCGAACTTCGAGGCTGCTGCCGGTGGCTGCTACTGGCATTCCCCCCGTCTTCGGCGAAGCCACGAGGTCGAATTCGATGGCGCCTCCCACATGCACGATCGAGTCCTTCGTGCTGTAGTCCACCCCGGTGCCGTGTCCGGTGCCGCCGGGAAAGCTGAAAATTACCGGAGCCGTGGTCGAGGCTTCGCCGGTGTCATGGTTAAACGACAAGTTGCTCGTCGTGAGTTCGAGGGTCTCTTTAGGAGGACTTGCTTTGGATGTCGCGGCGTCGGCGATGTCAATTTGCACCGCTCCCTCGCAGCGAGCCTGTCCCGAGATGGACTCGTAGGTGCATTCGCGCGTGTGGATGTTGTCGTTGCGGTTCCCGTCGCGACCGTAGACCGTGATCCAAACGTCTTCGAGCAGCGCATGGTTTTGGTCGCGATACCGAGTGGCCTGTGAGGCGCGAATCGTGAAGATGGTTCGGTCCTGCTCCACTTTCGAAAACGTGAACTGAGCCGACTGCTGCTCAACGCTGGCAGGAACGGCCGCAGGCGCTGACCGCCGCACACGGGCCTGGCGCCACGCTCGCTCCGCGTATACGCCAACCACAGTCAGCACGACCAGCGCCGCAGCAACGGCCGCCCAGCGCGAGTAGGCCGCTGCTTCGCGGTTGCGCAAGACGAACCTCCTCGATTCGTTTAGAAGCCGAGTATAGGTGAGTGGTTTGCACAGGACAACAAAAGTGCCGAATTGCCGGCGGGATGGGAGGACTACCCCGGAATTCCGCGAGCGTTCACCGTTCGCTTACCGGCTTATTGAAATCGGTCGTGAGGCAGAATGCCGACATTCGCTGCTGCAACGCTGTTGCGCGACGTGTTTTTGACGAGATACATGGCTTCGTCCGCAAGGTGCAGAAGTTCGGCTTTCGTACGCGAATCGGTAGGATAGGACGCCACGCCAACGCTCGCCGTCAGCCGGACGTTTATTCCTGCGTCCTTGAGCCACGTAGTTTCCCCGATCAGCTTGTGAAGACGGCACGCAACTCCCAGCGCATTTTCCTTGGAAGTTTGGGGCAGCAGCACCACGAATTCGTCGCCACCATATCGGAAAGCAAGATCGATGAGGCGGCACTTGTCCTTGATTGCTGTCCCGATCTCATTCAAAAGCTTTGATCCCACGAGGTGTCCGTGCGTGTCGTTGACGCTCTTGAAATGATCGAGGTCGATAAAGATCAATGAGAATTCGAAAGCATAGCGATGCGACCGGTAGATCTCCGTATCGAGCATGAAGTTCAAATGGCGTGCGTTATAAAGGCTGGTGCAGTCGTCGGTGATGGTGAGTTCGTGAATTCGCTGCACGTGGCGCGCATTCTCGATCGCGATAGCAGCGTAGTCCGCAAGGGCTTCGAGCAAGGCCAGGTCGCGCTGGCTAAAACCATCGGGGCCGACGCAGTTGATGAGTTCAATGACGCCAAGGCACTGATCGCGGAAGCGCACGGGGACTGCGACAATCGAGCGCGTTTCGACTTTCGTCCTCTCGTCCACCTGCCCGAAAAAGCGGGAATCCTTGCTGGTGTCCGGCACCACCACCGCTTCGCCAGACTCCGCTACCCACCCGGCCAGCCCCTGGCCGACCTTGATACGCACATCCTTCAGTGCATCGGCTCCCTTGCCTGTGGCGATTTGGAAATAGAGCTCCCGCTTATCGACGTCCATCAAAAGCAGCGACCATGTGTCGGGCCGCAACACCTCGTTAATCTTTTCCATAATGGTGCGGAGCACCTGGTCGAGCTGCAACGAGGAGGTGAGCGCCTTACCCAGTTCATGGAAGACGTTGACCTCGCCGCCACCTTCGGGAACCTCGGGGTTCACAGATGGACCACGGCGGCGGTCCACACCGTCAAACGGCTTGTGGTCTGATGCTCTGCGGGTGCGTTCGCTGGAGCTTCGTGGCCGGGCGTCTTGGGATTCAGATTGCAACATTCGGCATTATAGTGAACCGTTTTCGGGCACCGCAACCTACCATTCGGAGGCCATTGCCGAAAGGCCAAAGTCCCGCGGCAGCCGCATCGTCGGGTAAGGCGGAGTAGGATTGACACCCCGTGAACCCGCGCCTATATTTTTCGGTGGTTCCTGCGGATGTCCTCTACACCCTTCGGCGAACACCTTAAACGCGAGCGCGAAATGCGAGGCGTCTCCCTGGAAGAAGTAGCAGCGGCCACGCGAATTAGCACCCGTTTCTTGGAGGCCATCGAGCACGAGAGGTGGGAAGAGCTGCCCGGAGGCGCGTTCAATCGCGGTTTCATCCGTTCGATTGCGCGTTACCTGGGGCTTGATGAAGATGACTTAGTGGCCGAGTACGCGGTAGAGGCCAGGGGCGGCAACGGGCACCACACTGTGGAATCGTCCCTTGGGATGCGCAGAAATTGGCGCCCGATGGCGACGGCCATCTTGGTGATCGCTCTAATCGTAGCTGGCGGGCTCTACACCTACCATAGATACGGCTCCGGGGTACTTTCCAAGTTACACAAAAGCACAGCCACTTCGCCGGGCGCGGTAAAGAGTGGCAATGTTGTGCAATCGGGCCCCACTGGCAACCTGACGCTCAAGATCGAGGCGAGTAAAGGCGCCCACGTGACGGTCGTCGCGGACGGCAAGACAGTGTTTGATGGTCCGCTCAGCGAAAATGACATACGCCTGTTCCAGACCGCGAGCACCTTTCAGGTCACTAGCAGCGATGCCAGCGCATTGCTGCTCGAATTGAACGGGCAGATCATGCCGCCCATCGGGGCAGCGGGTAAGCCCGGGACGGTAACCTTCAGTCGGAACAACCTGAATCCAGCCCCAGGAGGTTCCTCCCATTAGCGCCGAAATTCGGAAGCAGATTTGCTCGGGTCACGCGCGTCCGGAGCAGAAACTGGCGATTTGCGCGGGCAGCGTGCCGCTCGCAGCGGAAGATCGCGTGGAATTGCTTGCAGTGCTGACGTTCGATGCCGACGCGTCGATTTCGGAACGCGCCCAAGGCGTGATGCTGACGCTCCCTGCCGAGCATTTTCTTTCAGCACTGGCTCGACCCGACGCCGACCGGCACCTTTTTGCGTATTGTGCCGACAACATGGCAGAGAAAACCGGAATAGCCGACGCGTTGGCAAAGAATGCGGCATGTCCCACCGCGGATGTCGCTCGCGTGGCGCCGCAACTGACCTCCGCAGGTATTCAGGCGTTGCTCGACAATTTAGAGCGCCTCATTTCCGATCCGCAGTTGGTGCTGGCAGTTGGAAAGTCGCCGGTGGCTAGTGCCGAACAGCGGGAATTGCTGGCCGAAATGGAGAAAGGCGCGATGTCCATGGCGGAAATCGAGGAAGCAGCGGCGGAAATCGAGCCGGACAAAGTGAAGAGAGAAACGCTGATGCATCGCTTGGCGCATATGAACGTGGTGCAGAGATTAACGCTCGCGCTCAAGGGTGGTCGCAGCGAGCGCATGATGCTGATCCGCGACCCGAACAAGCTTGTCCAGCGGTGCGTGCTGCAATCGCCCCGGCTCACCGAGACAGAAGTGGAAAATTTCGCGTCGATGAGCAACCTGCCTGGCGAAATTTTGCGGCAGATTTCGCTCACGCGCCTCTTCATGAAGAATTACTCAGTGGTACGAAATTTGGTGAACAATCCAAAGACGCCGCTGGACGTTTCTCTTCATCTTTTCCCACGGCTCACGACAACGGACCTCGTGAAGCTCACCGCGAATAAGAACGTTCCTGAAACGCTCCGCTCGTCGGCTGTAAAGCTTCACCGCAAACGAAAAATGGGCGGCTAGTTGGCCACCGACCGTTCCCGCCGGCCGCGGCACGATGAAATTCTGCGCGCACTGGAACGAGTCTGCGAAGTATGCTAAGAAAACTTTGCTGCCTGGTCTTAGGTGGCAGTTCTGCTTCCGGGAACTCGGGGATCCCGAAGCGATCCATTCCAGGGAAACCATCCGCAAGAATCGGTCGATTGCAAATGTCTGCGAGGCGTGAATTGTGGCAGCTGCGGCGCCGTTAACCGAAGGATCGGTGGTGATCAGCCCGCGCGGCGTGGAGCGCATCCGGGCCGGGCACCTTTGGGTCTACCGCAGCGATGTGCGCACCGCCCAGGCGGAGCCGGGAGCTGTGGTCCGCGTGACCGACGAGCGCGGCCGCTTCCACGGTCGTGCCTTCTATAGCGATCGGTCGCAGATCTCCATTCGACTTGTTGCACGTGAAGACATTCTGATCGACCGCGCATTCCTTGCGGCCCGTCTGCGACGTGCGGCGGAATATCGCAAGCTGATCGTCGAAAATTCAGATGCATTCCGGTTGGTCTATAGCGAGGCGGATCTCTTGCCATCCCTGATTGTGGATCGATATGGCGACTACCTCGTCGTGCAGACGCTGAGCCAGTCGACTGAGCGTCTGAAAGGCCTTCTGATCGAACTGCTCGTGGAGCTCTTCTCACCCAAGGGGATCATTGAACGCAACGATCCCAGAGTTCGTCTCCTCGAAGGACTCGACCAGCGGGTCAGCATTCTTTACGGCCAAGTTCCATCCGAAGTCGTCGCCAGGGAGAACGGCATCGCGTTTTCCTGCGATCTATCCGGAGGCCAGAAGACGGGGTCCTTTCTTGACCAAAGGGAAAACCATTGGGCGGCCCGGCGCTACGCCTCGGGACATGCCCTCGATTGTTTCAGCTACCAGGGAGGATTTGCGCTGACTGTCGCCGATCAGTGCGAGCGCGTCGAGGCGGTGGACATGGCCCCCGCGGCCCTCGCTTCGGCCCGCCGCAACCAGGAGTTGAACTCAATCTCCAATGTGCATTTCCGCGAAGGAAACACGTTTGACGTCCTAAAGGAATGCGACGAGATGGGCCGCCGATTTCGAATGGTCATTCTCGATCCTCCTGCCTTCGCCAAGAACCGCGACAGCATTCCTGCCGCCCATCGTGGCTATAAGGAAATCAATCTCCGCGCTCTCAAGCTGCTCGAGCCGGGCGGCTTTCTGCTGACCTGTTCCTGCTCCTACCACATCACCGAAGCGCTATTCTTGCAGATCCTGGCCGAGGCCGCCAACGACGCCCGTCGCACGGTTGCCGTCGTCGAGCGCCGAACCCAGGCGCAAGACCACCCCATTCTCCTCACGATGCCCGAAACGCACTACCTTAAGTGCCTTGTAATAAAAGTCCTTGAGTAGATGTATATATATGTAAATACTGTAATTAACTGTTAAATTGGCGCGAGATGATTGTACTTGACAATAGCGCGCTAATATTTTATATTCACGCTGCGCTAAATACTCGTGAAGACTTCTGGAATGCGGGAGGATATACAGATGAGTTCAATTACGAGTTGGCAGCCGTTTCGGAATCTGGGACTGCAGGAACAAGTAAACCGCCTATTTGAGGCGTCGTTCCCGAGCCGTCCCGACAACTCGGCCCTGACCAGCTGGGCGCCGCCGGTAGACATCTACGAGACGGAAAACGAGTTGGTCGTGAAGGCCGATTTGCCGGACTTGAACGAGAAAGACCTGGACGTCCGGGTCGAGAACAACATGCTGACGATCCGCGGCGAACGAAAATTCGAGCAGCACGTGAAGGAAGACAATTACCTGCGAGTCGAGAGAACCTACGGGTCATTCAGCCGGAGTTTCAGCTTGCCGAATACGGTAAACACCGACGGGATCAAGGCCGAATACAAAAACGGCGTCTTGACGGTGGAGTTGCCGAAGCGGGCCGAATCCAAGCCGAAGCAAGTAAAGATCAGTGTAAACGGAAACCACAACTAAGCGTTGCCCACGCGCCCGGAGCCCGGCTCGAGCCGGCTCCTCCGCGCGGGGGAAATCTTTTGCGACAAAACAGAACGTGAGAAAATCGGACCATGCTGCGATTCGACAAGTTCACGGTTAAGGCCCAGGAAGCGCTCCAAAGCGCCCAGGAGATGGCGGGGCGTTCCGGGCAGCAGCTGATTGAGCCGATGCATCTGCTGTGGGCGCTCATTGCCCAGAGCGACGGCGTGGTTCCCCCACTTCTCGAAAAACTAGGTGCGACGCCTGCAAGCCTGAGTGCGGAAATCGAAAAGCAGGTCGGGCGCCTTCCGAAAGTTTCGGGTGTTTCCAGCCAATCGCTGAGCCAGAAATCGAACGATGTGCTCGAAAAAGCGTTTGACGAGGCCGAGCGGCTTAAAGACGAGTACGTCTCAACCGAGCACATTTTATTGGCCATCGCGGGAGCTCACGGTGATCCCGCGGAGCAAGTGCTTGCGCGAAGCGGCGTAACCCACGACGCGATTTTGCAGGCGATGACCGCGATTCGAGGCAGCCATCGCGTGACGTCGCAGAACCCCGAAGCCACTTATCGCGCGATCGAGCAATATGCGCGTGATCTGACGGAGCTGGCCCGGAGAGGCAAGCTCGATCCGGTGATTGGCCGCGACGAGGAAATTCGGCGCGTCATGCAGATTCTGGCCCGCCGGACGAAAAATAATCCCGTGCTGATTGGCGAGCCCGGCGTAGGCAAGACCGCGATCGTTGAAGGCCTGGCACAGCGAATCGTGGCCGGCGACGTGCCGGAGGTGCTGAAGCCGAAGCGGATCGTCGCGCTCGACCTAGCCGCCCTGGTGGCAGGCGCGAAATATCGCGGCGAGTTTGAGGACCGTCTGAAAGCGCTGCTGAAGGAAGTGAGCGAATCCGAAGGCCAGATCATTCTGTTCATCGACGAACTGCACACGCTAGTGGGAGCAGGCGCCGCCGAGGGCTCGATGGACGCCTCGAACATGCTGAAACCAGCGCTGGCGCGCGGCGAATTGCGAGCTATCGGTGCTACCACACTCAACGAATACCGCAAATATATCGAGAAGGATCCCGCACTCGAGCGGCGCTTCCAGCCGGTCACTATCGGCGAACCGTCCATCGAAGACACCATCGCCATTTTGCGCGGGTTGAAAGAGCGCTATGAAGTGCACCATGGGGTTCGCATCAAGGACGCGGCTATTGTGGCCGCGGCGATGCTTTCCCAGCGCTACATCACCGACCGTTTCCTCCCCGACAAAGCCATCGACCTAGTGGATGAAGCTGCCGCCGGATTGCGCATGGAGATCGATTCATTGCCGGCGGAAATCGACGAGATCGAGCGCCGCGTTTTGCAACTCGAAATTGAGCGGCAGGCCCTGCGCAAGGAATCCGATGCACATTCGCGCGAGCGCCTTTCGCAAATCGAGAAGGACCTGAGCACGCTCCGCGAACAATCGAGCGGCCTCAAGGCGCGCTGGCAAACCGAGAAGGATGCGATCGGGCGCATTCGTAAACAGAAGGAAGAGATTGAGCGCCTGAAGGCGGAAGAGCAGCGCTATGAGCGCGCCGGCGATCTTTCGCGCGTGGCGGAAATTCGATATGGCAAGCTCTCTGCAGCCGAAAAGGGATTGAAGACAGCGCAAGACCGCCTTGCGGAGCTGCAAAAAGACCACCCGATGCTCAAGGAAGAAGTGGGCGAGGAAGAGATCGCGAAGATCGTGAGCAAATGGACCGGCATTCCGGTGGGTCGCCTGCTCGAAGGCGAAATCGAGAAGCTGGTGCACATGGAAGAACGCCTGCGCCAGCGCGTGGTGGGCCAGGATGCCGCGTTGATGAGCGTTGCGAATGCGATTCGACGCAGCCGCTCCGGCCTAAGCGATCCGCACCGCCCAATCGGTTCGTTCCTATTTCTCGGGCCCACGGGCGTGGGCAAGACTGAGCTGGCGCGCGCGCTTGCGGAATTCTTGTTTGACAATGAGCGGGCCATCGTTCGTCTGGATATGTCTGAGTATATGGAGAAGCACTCGGTGGCGCGAATGATCGGCGCCCCTCCGGGCTACGTTGGCTATGAAGAGGGTGGACAGCTTACGGAACAGGTGCGACGGCACCCGTACTCGGTCGTTCTCCTGGATGAAATCGAGAAGGCGCATCCGGACGTGTTCAATGTTCTGCTGCAAATCCTGGAAGACGGCCGGTTGACCGATGGAAAAGGCCGCACAGTGGATTTTCGCAATACCGTAGTCATTATGACTTCCAACGTCGGCTCGACAGCAATCTTCGAACTGGCGGACAAGGATCCGAAGAAGGCGCGCGAAGAGGCAATGGCCGCTCTGCGCCAGACGTTCCGTCCTGAATTTCTTAACAGGATTGACGATATCGTGCTGTTCCAGCCGCTCGGAAAGCAACAGATCGAGAGTATCATTGAGCTGCAAATGGCATCTTTCATGAAGCGAGTGGCTGAAAAGCAGGTAACGCTTACTCTCACTGCGTCGGCGAAAGCGCTTCTGTTCCGAGAAGGCTACGATCCGGCATATGGAGCGCGCCCGATGAAGCGCGCCATTCAACGGCTGATTCAAGACCCGCTGGCGCTGAAGCTCCTCGACGGCGAGGTGAAGCCGGGCGACCACGTGGCTGTGGATGCCGATGCCAAAACAGGCGAAATGAAATTCAAACGTGAAGCCGCGAAAATGAGCGCTGCCTAGCCACGCTCAGGGGGTATCACGATGAAAACTCTCAAAACAGCATTTCTACTGACCGCTCTCACGCTGCTACTGCTATTCATCGGTCAAGCGTTTGGCGGACGGGGCGGCATGACGATCGCACTCGTTATCGCCATCCTCATGAACGGCATCGCGTACTTCTTCTCGGACAAAATTGCTCTCATGTCCAGCGGCGCCCGGCCCATCAGCCGCGAACAATCGCCGCGTCTTTACGCCGTAATGGAACGCCTCGCGGCGAAAGCGAACTTGCCGGTACCCAAGCTCTACATGATTCCGCAAGCCGCGCCGAATGCTTTCGCCACCGGCCGCAATCCTCACCACGCTTCCGTGGCCGTCACCCAAGGCCTAATGGAACTGATGAATGATGAGGAGCTCGAGGGCGTGATTGCCCACGAGCTGTCGCATGTTCGCAACTACGACATTCTCACGTCTTCCATTGCTGCAACCATCGCCGGGGCCGTGACTTGGCTGGCGGAAATGGGCCGATGGGGAATGATCTTCGGCGGGTTCGGTGGCGGCGATCGGGATCGCGATGGTGGAGGGTTGACCGCGATTTTGATGCTGATTCTAGCTCCTCTTGCGGCGATGCTTTTGCAGCTCGGCATTTCCCGGCAGCGGGAATATCAAGCGGACGCCTCGGGCGCAAAGATGGTTGGGCATCCCTATGGCTTAATCAGCGCACTCGAAAAACTCGGGGCGTACAACAAGCGAATCCCGATGAACATTCCGCCGTCGACATCGGCACTTTGCATCGTTGCCCCGCTTTCCGCGGGGCGAATGCTATCGGGCCTCTTCAGCACCCACCCTCAATTGGCGGATCGCATCGCCAGGCTGCGCAGCATGAGCGTCACGCGCTAACCGCACGCGCTTCCCTTCTGGAAATGCCGAACGCGAATCACTGCGCCAGAAGAGCGCCAGTCACCCATTGCTAACGTGCCTTATAAGGCTGCCAAGGAAGCGAGAAAGCTGTCTCAAGTTGCAACTGGTCAGAAAAACATGGCGAACGCGTAAAAATTGCAGCATGGTGCCCTGGCGCACATACGAGGATCCGATCGGGTATTCCAGGTAAATTATTGACATACATAGTCTTACAAGTGGGCTGGCCTCGCCGCGAATTTGGCGTCGCGCGTGCACTTTGCCCGTCCAGCAAGGGGTTTCCACGGGAGGCAACGAGAATGCTTGAAGATACGCAAGTTACGCACGAAGCGCAGACGCCGCGATGGATCGGAATCGTCGTGGTAGTCATCGCGATTATTTCGCTTGTGGCCTTGGGTGCTGGGTGGACAGCAGCGAATCACACTTCGTCTCTAGCTCAAAACCTAGCGACGCAGATGCAGCAGCTTCGGCAGAACCAGGACGTTCTCAATCAGCGCATGGCGAAGGCTGAGGACACGAACGCGCAGTTGCTTGGCGAGCTCGGCGTGGTAACGGACAAGGTGAAGTTGACGGAAGGCGAACTGAGCCGCGCACGCCAGCAAACCAAAAAGATCAAGGCAGACGATGAGAAGCAACTAGCCGATTTGCAGTCGAGCTTCAACGGCGAGTTGGCGACAAAGGCCAGCGTCGACGATGTGAACAAGCTGGGCACCGATGTGACCGGCGTGAAGACCGACCTCGACGCTACCAAGAACAGCCTCAACATGACCCGCGGCGAGTTCGGCACGCTGATCGCCAAGAATCATGACGAGGTCGAAGAACTCCGCCGACTCGGCGAGCGCGACTACTATGAGTTCACCATCAACAAGAAGGGCGAGCGCGAAAAGGTGGGAGATCTCATGGTCGAGCTTCGCGGTGTAAACCAGAAGAAGAACCTATACACGGTGGCAATCTATGTGGACGACACGCGGTATGACAAGCGGAATCGCTCAACGAACGAGCCGATTTACTTCTTCACGCACGGCAGCCGCGCCCCGCTTGAGTTCACCGTGAATCAAGTTGGCAAGAATAAGATCTCGGGCTACCTGAGCGTTCCGAAGGCGAATACGACGCACGCCCAGGCTTCCGGGAGCTAAACCTACGGCTGGCCGTCACCCTGGCGGGAACCGCAGCTGGCAAGACAGAATGGGCGTTCCGGTCGACCGGAACGCCCATTTTTTTTGCGTCTATTCAGCCCTGTTCAGGGCCCGCATCTTGCGGCTGAGGAATCGCTTGGCCAGCATGGGCAGCTTGTCGTGCGGTAGCTTGCCCTGTTCGTAGAGCTTCACCTTGGCCTTCGCGGCCTTGCGGCGCCGGCGCTGGCGCTTCTGCGCCAGGTAACGCTTTTCGTGAGCCATCCATTTTCCTCCAAAAATAACGACATCCGATTGTAACGGACTCGAAAACGGATGCAAGCTCGGCTCTGGTTTCTGCGCCCGATTCATGTAGCATTCCGAAGTAGCTCCTGAAAACCATGCCGACCAGCGTGATACATGCCGGCCGCATTCTGACTCCAGAAGAGGAGGTCAGCGATGCGGTGATCGTCGTAGAGGATGGCCGCATCGCGGCCCTCGGCCACCGCGATGAGATCCGCGTGCCTGCGGGTGCGGCCGACGTGGTCGCCGGCGACACCACCGTCGTTCCCGGATTTGTTGACGTGCATATTCACGGCGCAGGCGGACACGACGTGATGGAAGGAAACACGCGTGCGCTGGATCGCATTACATCGACCGTAGCGCGCTATGGCACCACATCCATCGTTGCCACTACGGTCACGGCGCCGGTCGAGGACACCTGCCGAAGCCTCGAGGGAATCGCCCGGTACATCCGTCACCATGAAGCGCCGGACGCGAAAGGCCGTTGCGCCGCGGAAATTGTCGGGATTCATCTCGAAGGGCCTTTCATCAGCAAGACGCGTCGTGGCGTGCATCCGCCGGAAGCGCTCGCGAAGCCTTCGGTCGATCTGCTGAAGAAGTTTGTCGAGGCAGCCGATGGCCTGGTGAAGATCGTCACGATCGCGCCCGAATTGCCCGCGGCACCCGAGTTGATTCAGTTTGCGCTGGCCTCGAAGATCGTGGTCGCCCTGGGACACACCGATGCCGACTACGACCAGGCGCGCGCGGCGATTCGGTCGGGCGTGCGGCACGCCGTACACACATTCAACGCCATGCGCCCGTTTAATCACCGCGATCCCGGAGTGGTGGGTGCGATTCTGACCGACCCGGAAGTTACTGCCGAAGTGATTGCCGATGGAGTCCATGTAGCCGGCGCTGCGATTCAAGTGCTCATCGGATGCAAGGGGTTCGACACGGTGCTCCTGGCCAGCGACGGAATCGCCGCAACCGGCATGCCGGATGGGAATTATCAGCTTGGAAATTTCGAAGTAACGGTGAAAGGCGGCGTGTGCCGTAACTCGGAAGGAAAACTTGCTGGCAGCACGCTCACGCTTGATCGCGGGTTGCGCAATCTCGTCGCCCTCGGCGTGCCGCTCCGGGATGCCGTACGCATGGCCACGATTCTCCCGGCGCGACGGCTCGGCGTGGCGGGCGAAAAAGGAATTGTCGCCGTGGGAGCGGACGCGGACCTGGCAGTGCTGACACCAGACCTGCGCGTGGCAGGCGCAATGACGCGCGGCGTTGGCCTCACCTGATGTAGGGCTATCGATTGAGCGGGATCCTCAGTTCAGCCGCAAGCTGGTAGGGATCAAACGGGCTGCACGTGAAATAGCGGCCCTCGACCAGCAAGGTGGGCACTTTACGGCGCCCGCTGTTCACGCGCAGCACCAACTCTTCCGCTTCGGGAACTTCGTCGATGTTCACTTCGCGGAACACCACTCCGCGCTCTCGCAGAAATTGCTTCGCTCGACGGCAATCCGCGCACCAAGTGGTGCTGTAGACTGTGATGTCAGTTTTGTCTCGCATTCCCATCAGCGCTAAGCCCCACACTCTCTATTAGATGCCAGAGGGGACCGCAGGATCGACCGGAATTCGAGTTGGGATGCCGGAAAATGCACTAACTTGCCGCATGAACCGCTTCGCGTCCCGCAGTACCGGCTTTTGCCGCGGCTTCCAGGCGGACTGCCGCGCGTTGCAACGCCTGTTCGGCGCGAAGCCATTCCGGACTTCCGGCGCTCACCTTGGCCATTTCGGCCTGCGCCTGCTCGCGAGCACGCCGTGCGCGTTCAACGTCGATCTCTTCCGCGCGCTCGGCAGCCTCAGCCAGCACGATCACCCGATCGGGCAGCACCTCGGCGTAGCCCAGAATCACCGTCAAGTAGCGTGTCTCGGACTCTTTGCGATACGACAGGATGCCGATGCCCAATTCCGTGATCAGCGGCGCGTGGCCCGGCAACACGCCGAGGTAACCTTCCTTACCCGGCACCTCGACGGTCTGCACCGTCTCTGCGAGCACGTGTCGCTCTGGCGTCACAATCTGTAGTTCGATATTTTCCGGCAGCATGGGTGTGTTTCGCTCCGCGGGCGCGTACGACTACGCCGTCGCGGCCATCTTTTCGGCTCGTGCCTGGGCCTCTTCGATCGTGCCAACCATGTAGAACGCCTGTTCGGGCAGATCGTCGTGCTTGCCTTCGACGATCTCCTTGAACCCGCGAATCGTGTCCTCGATCTTCACGTACTTCCCTTCCATGCCCGTAAACTGCGCGGCCACAAAGAACGGTTGCGAAAGGAAGTTTTGCACCTTGCGCGCCCGCGCCACGGTCTGTTTGTCGTCGTCGGAGAGTTCCTCGATTCCGAGAATCGCGATAATGTCTTGCAGCTCCTTGTATCGCTGCAGAACCGACTTAACCGCGCGCGCCACCGTGTAATGTTCCTGGCCCAGAATTCGTGGATCGAGAATGCGCGAAAAGCTGGCCAGTGGATCGACGGCAGGATATATGCCGCGCTCCACAATCTGCCGGCTCAGGTTCGTCGTGGCATCCAAATGCGTGAACGTGGCTGCCGGCGCCGGATCGGTGTAATCGTCTGCGGGGACATAGATCGCTTGCACCGAAGTGATCGAGCCGTGCTTCGTTGAGGTGATCCTCTCCTGCAATTCGCCGATTTCCGTGTTCAAGTTCGGCTGGTATCCCACGGCGGAAGGCATGCGGCCCAACAATGCCGATACTTCCGAACCCGCCTGCACGAAACGGAAAATGTTGTCGATGAAGAGCAGCACGTCGAGGTGCTCATCGTCGCGGAAATACTCGGCCACGGTGAGGCCCGTCAATCCCACGCGAAGTCGCGCGCCGGGCGGCTCGGTCATCTGGCCGTAAATCAGGGCGCAGCGTGATTTTTCGGGATTGCCGGGGACGATGACATTCGACTCTTGAAACTCGCGCCACAGGTCGTTGCCCTCACGCGTGCGTTCGCCCACTCCCGCGAACACGGATACGCCTCCGTGCTTCATCGCCACATTGTTGATCAGCTCTTGAATCAATACAGTCTTTCCGACGCCTGCGCCGCCAAATAGGCCAATCTTTCCGCCCTTCAGGTAAGGCTCGAGCAGGTCCACCACCTTGATTCCTGTCTCGAACATCTCGAGATTTGTGGACTGATCTTCGAGCGAAGGAGCCGCGCGGTGAATGGGAAAGCGCTTTTCGGTTTTCACAGGGCCAAGCTTGTCCACCGGCTGTCCGAGCACATTCATTACGCGGCCGAGCGTGCCGCGCCCTACCGGTACCGAGATCGGTTCGCCCAGATCCTGCGCCTTCATGCCACGCACGAGGCCTTCGGTCGGCTCCATCGCCACGCAGCGCACGCGGCCCTCTCCAAGGTGTTGTTCCACCTCGGCGGTCACATCCATCGGCACGGGAACGTTGAATCCTTCGCTCGTGATGTGCACGGCGTTGTGAATCAGCGGCAGGTGGTGTTCCTCAAATTGCACGTCAACCACCGGGCCGATCACCTCGACCACTTTTCCCATCTTCTTTTTGTCGCTTGCCATCTGGTCTCCTTCAATCTCTTCGAGCGCGCTAGGAGGTTGCCGACGCCGCGCCGCTAACAATTTCAATCAATTCCGTCGTGATCTTCGCCTGACGAACCTTGTTCATCTGCAACGTGAGCTGCTCGATCAGCTCGGACGCATTCCGCGTGGCGGAGTCCATCGCCGCCATGCGCGCCGCCCACTCCGCTGCCGCCGATTCCAGCAGGATGCGAAAAACTTCCGACTCCAAATAGCGCGGCACGAGACCGCTGAAGATTTCCTCGACCGGCTCCTCATAAATGTAATCGACCAAGAACTCTCCGCGTGGTGTCCGATCATGAGGTAAGGATTCTTCACCGCTCCGCTGGCCTTCGCGAGCTTTTTCGGCGCCATCCTCAGTCAGTACCGCTGGATCGATCGGAAGCAGCTTGTGCGTCTTCAGCACCTGCACCAGCACGTTTTTGAACTCGTTGTACACGGCGTATACCGCATCCACTTCCCGCTTCGCATATAACTCAGCAATCGTTCCCGCAATTTCCTTGGCCGTCGCGAAGTCGACGTTGGCAGACACGTTGATGTATTCCGCCGCGAAGCTCCACCCCGCTCTCTTGAGCGAGTTGCGGCCCTTTTTGCCGACCGCGATCAGTTGGGCTTTCTTGGATGAATTTTCTCGCAGAAAAGCCGTGGCTCTGCGAATCACGTTCGAATTGAAGGCGCCGGCAAGGCTGCGGTCGCCGGTCAATACCACCACCAAAATTCGTTCCTCCGGCCGGCGTTCGAGCAAGGGATGCGTGGTCGATTCCACGCGCGCCGCCGCGGACCGCAGCACGCGCAAAATTTCATGCGCGTAGGGACGCGCCGCGAATACACCTTCCTGCGCACGGCGTAGTTTGGCTGCCGAGACGAATTTCATCGCCCGCGTGATCTGCTGCGTGCTCTTCACCGATCGGATGCGGCGCCGATAATCAAGCAATGTGGGCATCGAACTCCGTTCAGCTCCCAGCGGCTCCGCCAGCCTTGAACCGCTCCTTGTATGCGTCGAGCGCCTTGATCATGTCCGCCTTCAGCGCGTCATCGATGGCCTTTTTCTCACGCAGCGTCTTGAACACACCGTTGAAATTGGACTCGACGAACGGATAGAGCTCGCGCTCGAAGCGGCGAACTTGATCGATTTCCAGATCGTCGAGGTAACGGTTGTTGCCGGCGAAAATGATGAGGATCTGCCTTTCCACCGGCAGCGGCTGATACTGATCCTGTTTGAGAATTTCCACCACCCGCTGCCCCCGCGCCAGTTGAGCCTGCGTGGTCTTGTCGAGCTGTTCCGAACCGAATTGCGCGAATGCGGCAAGGTCGCGATACTGGGCCATATCCAACCGAAGCGTGCCCGCAACCTGTTTCATGGCCTTGATCTGTGCATTGCCACCCACGCGGCTCACGGAGATGCCAGCGTTGATCGCCGGGCGGATGCCGGCGTTGAAAAGATCGGCTTCGAGGTAGATTTGGCCGTCGGTAATCGAGATCACGTTGGTGGGAATGTACGCGGACACGTCGCCAGCCTGCGTTTCGATTACAGGCAGCGCGGTCAATGATCCCGCCCCGAGTTCGTCGTTGAGCTTCGCCGCGCGCTCCAGCAAGCGCGAGTGCAGAAAGAAGACGTCGCCTGGATATGCCTCGCGCCCGGGCGGGCGGCGCAGCAGCAGCGAAATTTCGCGGTAGGACTGGGCGTGCTTCGAAAGGTCGTCGTAGAAGCAAATCGCGTGGCGCTTATTGTCGCGGAAATACTCGCCCATGGCCGCGGCCGCAAACGGCGCGATGTACTGCATCGTCGCCGGCTCTGAAGCCGACGCTGCCACGACGACGCTGTAATCCAGCGCGCCGTGGTCCGCAAGGGTCTTCACCACCTGCGCGATCGTCGAGCGCTTCTGCCCAATCGCGCAGTAGATGCAAATCATGTCCCCGCCCTTTTGGTTCAAGATCGTGTCGAGGATGATCGCGGTCTTGCCGGTCTGCCGGTCGCCAATGATGAGCTCGCGCTGGCCGCGGCCCACGGGAATCATGGAGTCGATGGCCTTGATGCCGGTCTGCACCGGTTCGCGGACAGGCTGCCGGTCTACCACGCCGGGCGCCAGGCGCTCTAGCGGATTGAAATGCTGCGTCTGTACCGGGCCCTTGTCGTCGATGGGTTGGCCCAACGGGTTAACCACTCTCCCGATCAGCGCCTCGCCTACCGGTACGGACATGATCTTGTTGGTGCGCTTTACCGTGTCGCCTTCGCGGATTTCTGTGTAGTCGCCGAGCAGCACGGCGCCCACCTGATCTTCTTCCAGGTTCAGGGCGATGCCGAAGACATCATGCGGGAACGACAGCATCTCGCCCGCCATGCAGCGGTCCAGCCCGTGAATACGCGCGATGCCGTCACCGACTGAAATCACCGAGCCGACCTCCTCCACAGCCACGGTCTGCTGGTAATTTTCGATCTGCTCGCGCAGAATCTTCGTAATTTCATCCGCTTTGATGTTAGCCATCCTTGGCTCCTATTCGCTTTCGAGCTGTTCGCGCATCCGCGTCAACTGTTCGCGCACCGAACCGTCGTAGACGGTCGACCCGACGCGCACCACGGCGCCGCCGACGATCGAAACGTCCTCGCGAAAATGCGCTTCGATTTTCTTCTTCGTTCGCCGCTCCAGCACGGCGGTCAACTGCTGCTTTTCCTCGGAGGTCAGTTTGCGCGCCGACGTGACTTCGGCCTCCGCGATGCCGAGCCTGGCGTTCATTTCTGCGCGAAAAGCTTGCTCGATTTCCCGAAGCATTTCGGTGCGGCCATGATCGATCAGCAGAAAAATGAAGTTTCGAACGGTGGGCGCCAAATCCATTCGCTCGGCCAGCGCTTCGATCACCCGCCGCTTCAGGTCCGCTTCGACGGCCGGGGTTTCGAGAATCGTGCGCAAGTCGGCCGATTCGAAAAAAGCCTCTACAAACGCACTCAGGTCGCGTTTCACCCGCTCTGCGTCTTTCCGCTCCAGCGCGACGTCCGCCAGAGCGGCTGCGTACCGCGTTGCGACCACTCCGTTCAATTCGCGCTCCTCTCCAGTTCCGCCACGAATGTCTGGAACAGCGCTGATTCAGTGCTCGGCGTCATCTCGTCGCGGAGTAGTCCTTCGGCGCGCTCCACGGCCACGCGTGCGGCTGCGGCTTTCAATTCCAGGCGTGCGGCACGCTCGGCGGCGACGATTTCGGCTTGTGCCGCGCGTTCAATCATTTCCGCCTCGGATTTCGCGAGCGCGCGAATGCGTTCCGCTTCTGCCCCCGCCCCGCGCTTCGCGTCTTCGCGCAATGTCGCCACTTCGGCGTCAATCCCCGCTAGTTTAGCCTGGGCCTCGCGCCGCTGCTGTTCCGCAGCCTCGCGGGCCCGCGTACCCTCCGCAATCTTCTGCGAGATTTCCTCCGTGTGTCTGCGGAATGCCGGCCGTGCCTTGCAAAAGCCGTATGCAATCAACGCCACAACGATCGCGAAGTTGATCCAGCGGAATATCCAACCCATCGAGCTGTCGGCTTGCGAAGGTTGGTTTTCCTGCGCGAGAGCAGGCGCGGCCGTCAAAAAAAGGAAAAGACCAAGTGAGGTCAGCTGGCGTGCGTAAAACCCAATGCCACGATTCATCTTGCGGCTCCCCCGCGAAGCGAGGAGGGACGTTCCACAATGACGCGAGCGATTTCGGCGGCAAGAGCCGGCGTTTCGCGCTCCACCTGCGCGCGCGCGGCGGCCAGATCGGTCGCGATACGAGCCTTGGCGGCCTTCACATCTTCCTGCGCACGGGCATTCATGGCTTTCAACAGCTTCGCCCGGCTCTCGAGGGCTTCCTGCCGGGCTGCCTCCTGCTGTCCGTAGATTTCGGCGCGGGCTCGGCGCAGCGCTTCGTGATAAGTGTCGAGCTCCTGCTTGGCGGCATTTTCCACAGCAGCCGCTTCGGCGCGAGCGCCTTCCATGCGCGCGGTGCGCTCCGCCATCGCCTTCTGAATCGGCTGGAAGAATGCCCAGCGCAGAAACCAGTAGAAGAGAAGAACGACGATGATCGTAGGCACAGCATCGAGGAATAGCGTGCCGAGCTGGTGGAGGATTTCCATCGTCGGGTAAACGTGCTGCTGGCGTGCTCCTAGTTATTTCTTAAGTGGTTCCGGTGTGAAGTCCGGCCGACCGCACCCCAATGCTAGGGCCAAGTAAAGCAGAAGATTATTGCATCGTGCGCGTATAGGCGTCAATTCTTTTGCTTCTGCAACGTTAGGATGAGCATACGCCTTGCGAGCAATCGGAGTTGACAGAGTCCACGAGCGCGAGGATTTTGGCGAATTGCTTCAGGACCAATCATGAGGAACCATTAAGAAACGGCGACCTTTGCGGCCACTTCAGAGAGCAAGGCTTTGAGTGTTTGAGCTTCCGCAATGGGAGGATGGCAGGTCGTCTCGACGCAAACGAATGCCCGCGGAACCGCAGCGTCGAGATGCGGCAGAATTTCGCGGAGCGCTGCGGGCAGCAGGCCTGTGGATTGCCGTTCCGGTGCGACGCGCAAAACAACTTTCCCGAAGCGATAGATTTCGTGCGCCGCGCGTTCGAGTTCTGACGCCTTCGAATCGTTCGTCGTACCGGTGACAATCACCTGCAACGGATGGCGGATGTGCAACAGCGCCGCAAGCGAATAGGTCGCGGCATACAGGCCGTATTGCGGAACCGAACCGATGAACGCTTCGAGAGTTTTTTCCGCCCATTCGCGATAGGCGCGCTTTCCGGTCAAAGCGAAGAGCCGGTCGAGCGCCATCGCGGCCACGGAATTTCCGCTGGGCGTGGGCGAATCCTGCAGCGGCTTGCGGCGAACTTCCAGCCCCCCCATCGGCGCGGCGTCGCGCGGGCGATCGAAGAAGGCGCCGAGTTCGGGATCGCCAAAACGTGTCACGGCAAGTTGCATGGCTCGCTCCGCAATCTCGAAATATCGTGGCTCCAATGTCGTTTCCCAGGCGTCGAGCAGCGCGATAATCGTGAATACCTGGTCGTCGAGCGAACCTTCGAGGCGCGGGACGCCGACGCGATGCGCAAAACCCATCGATTCATCCCACGCTTCCGCGAGGATGCGATCCAGAGTCTTTAAGGCAAATTCGCGGCAGTCGGGCCGCTCTAGAACGCGCCCCGCATCCAGATAGGCGGACACGAACATCGCATTCCAGCCAACGTAGAGCGTCTCGTCGACGGCGGGAGTGGGCCGCCGCTCGCGCCGAGCGGCAAGCAGCTTTCCCTTGGCCGCAGCGATGCGCAAAGTGGCCTCATCCTGGCTCATTCTAAACTTCTGGCAAATGTCTTCGATGGATGCGGCGATCCAAAGAACGTTTTTTTCGGGATTGTGGTGCATTTCGCCATGCGGGCCGACGTCATAGTAAAGCTCCATGACGCGCGCTTCGTCCGGAGGGAGCGCCGCTCGAAGCTCCTTCTGAGTCCAGGTGAAGTAGTCACCGTCATCGTCTAGGGTTTGATCGGCGTCTTGGCTGGCGTAGAAACCGCCACGGTCGGGGTCGGAAAGTACTTCGCCGACCCAGTCGATCAGGCTTTCGGCCACGCGTTGGTACTGTGGCAGATGCAACGCCTGGTAACCGTGAAGGTAATTTTTGAGCAGCTCGGAATTGTCATACGACATTTTTTCGAAATGCGGCACGCACCAGCGTTCATCGACCGAGTAGCGATGAAAGCCGCCCCCGATCTGATCGCGGAAGCCGCCCGCCGCCATGCCATCGAGAGTTTTCTCCGCGATCGCCAGTAGGCGAGCGCCATCGGACCACTTGGCACGCTCGAGCAGAAGGTCGATTACGGATGAGTGCGGGAATTTCGGGGCGTGACCGAAGCCTCCGTGTTCGGTATCGAACTGACTGACCGCGGAATCGATGGCAGCCTGCACCACCGCGGGATCGAAAACGCCGCGGGCGCCATGGAAAACTTCGGCCTTGGCAACGGCTTGTTCCAGAGCTTCCGCGGACTGATCGACGTCGGGACGGCGCGTGTTGAACGCATCGGAAATCGCGAGCAAGATGCGCTTGAATCCGGGCCGGCCCATCGAATCTTCGGGCGGAAAATACGTGCCGCCAAAAAACGGTTTCCCGTCGGGCGTGAGAAATGCGGTGAGAGGCCAGCCGCCTTGTCCTGAAATGGCACTAATCGCCGCCTGATAGCGCGAGTCGACATCAGGCCGCTCGTCGCGGTCGACCTTCACAGGAATGTAGAGCCTATTGATAAGAGCGGCGATTTCGGGATTCTCATAGCTCTCGCGATCGATCACGTGGCACCAGTGGCACCAGACGGCACCGATGTCGAGCAGCAGAGGTTTTCTTTCGTCGCGCGCCTTCTGAAAGGCTTCATCGCCCCATTCGTGCCAGTCGACGGGTTGATGCGCCGCGGACCGCAGATACGGGCTGAGAGAATCTTTGAGGCGGTTTTCGGTCATTGGCGGACCCTGGAATCGTGGTGATCTGGGATTCGGACGAAGGTGTGTTTTGCGTAAGCGATAAAGACTCTTATTCGTGAATGCAGCGGCCTCATACCTTGTCTTCTCTACCGTTCCGGTTAACGCAGGTTCTGATTCAACGCTACCACACGATGCAAGCAAGGGCACGAGTCTTCAGTGGCACGAGCCATCACTGCTCAAATGGGAGTAGGGCTCCGGTGTGTACTTCTGCTCGGGACACCAAGCGACGTTGAGGGGCCTCTTTACTTTTCCCGAGTCGATCAATGGAGTTAACGGCCCGAGCGGGACGGCCGGCGGGGAGCGGATCGCGGATTTTCGAGAAATCCCTAACGAGCGAAACGGCATCTTATGAGTTGCCCGCGAGATGGTATGATTAGTTACAGCGGTGGCTTGGCGTGGGTCGCTTGGTGGCTCAGAGCAGGAAGCGCAGCGATCCGCCGAGGCTTGTTCCAGAGCCACGGCCGAAACTCCCAGATCGTTTCTCGCCGGGGCTTTGGCAGTAACTCCCAGCACCAAATGCAAAAGCATTCCCGATTCGGACAGTCCAGCTGTTGATTTCCAGCGGTTCCCCGGGAAAGAAAGGGAAGTCGATGCCATACGTCACGGTGGGCCAGGAAAATTCAGGTGATATCGAATTATATTACGAGGATCATGGCTCGGGGCCATGCGTGGTGTTGATACACGGATATCCGCTGAGCGGTACCTCCTGGGAGAAACAGGTCCCCACGCTTCTGGCGACGGGCCATCGCGTGATTACGTACGATCGCAGAGGTTTCGGCCGATCCAGCAAGCCGACGACGGGCTACAACTACGACACGTTCGCGGAAGATTTGCGCGCGCTGCTGACTTCCCTCAAGATACGCGATTGTGCACTGGTGGGATTCTCGATGGGTGGCGGCGAAGTGGCACGTTACATTGGAAAGTATGGGTCGGACGGGATTTTCAAGGCCGTGATTATTGGTGGGGTTCCACCGTATCTATTAAAGGCGGTCGACAATCCGGAAGGCGTGGATGCGGCCGTTTTTGAAAAGATCGAGCGAGCGATCACCAAGGACCGCTACACCTTTTTCACCGACTTCTTCAAGAATTTCTACAACACAGACGTATGGATGGGAAAGCACATCAGCGAACACGCGGTGCAGGCGAGTTGGAACGTGGCGACGGTGGCTTCGCCGACCGCTACGCTCGCATGCGTGTCCACTTGGGGCCGAGACTTTCGGCACGATGTGTCGCGGATCGATATCCCCACGCTGGTGATTCATGGCGACGCGGACCGAATTGTTCCGATTGCGGCTTCTGGAGAGAGAACGGCCAAGATGATTCGCCGATCTCAGCTCTACGTGGTGAAGGGCGGCCCGCACGCGGTGATCTGGACGCACGCAGACGAAGTGAACTCCGAATTGGCAACCTTCCTTGGGAAGGGCGCGGCGGCAGCCAGCATTTCAGCCGAAAAGTAAAAGCGAATACGAATCGGACGGTTTCCGTTCGAGCGTGAGGGTAGCGGTGCGTCTTTTGTCGGCACGGACTCTCATTTCAGTTTCCTAGATGAATTTCACATTATGCAAAAACACTTCGAAAAACCGTTGCACGAATGAAGTTCCCCGGCGCGAGTCGTACATCCTCAAATGTCGATCTCAATGTTTTGCAAGTTTTGCGATGCGCCGAGGGGCGTTTGCGCCGCCCACAAAACACTCGGTGGCCCGCAGTCTGAATTGGCCGGGCATCAGGATTGACGCAGGTGTGATAGGTTCTATCGACGCGGCAAAAGGGCGAGTGAGGAGGTTTCAGAGATGGCGAATCTTGGATTTGTCGGTCTAGGAGTGATGGGCAGCCAGATGGTGAGCCGGCTGCTCGAAAAAGGGCATAGCGTAGCGGGATACAACCGGACTCGCGCAAAGGCAGAGTGGTTGGTGCAACGGGGAATGCGATGGGCGGATTCGCCGCGCGCGGTCGCCGAGGCCGCGGATGTGATTTTCAGCATGGTAACCAACAGCTCCGCACTCGCTGCGATTGCAGATGGGCCCGATGGATTGGTTGCTGGCTTTCGTACCGGCAAAAATCTCGTCGACATGAGTACGGTGAGCCCCGCAGCGAGCCGCGCCCTTGCCGCGAAGATACGAGAGAAGGGCGGAGACATGATTGACGCTCCCGTGTCTGGAAGCGTGATCACGCTGCAACAGGGGAAATTATCGGTGATGGTGGGTGGGCGGCGCGAAACGTTTGAGCGGCTCAAGCCGCTGCTGCAGGATATCGGCCCAACGGTAACGCTCGTCGGCGACAACGGCTTGGCGCTTTCGATGAAAATCGCCACAAATCTTAGCCTTGCTGTGCAGATGCTGGCGTTCTGCGAAGGCGTGCTGCTGGCCGAGAAAAGTGGGATCGCGCGCGAAACGGCAGTCGAAGTACTTACGCACAGCGCCGTGGCTTCGCCGATGATTCAGTATCGCGGGCCATTTGTACTGCGCATGCCGGATCAAGCTTGGTTTGACGTCAATATGATGCAGAAGGACATGCTGCTCGCGCTCGAGATGAGCCGCCAGACCAACGTTCCCCTGCCGACCACGGCGGTAGCCAACGAATATCTGACGGCCGCGCGCGGGATGGGGCTTGAAAAACAGGACTTCGCAGTCGTGTTTCAAGTGCTCGCGCGCATGGCAGGTGGCGGCAAATAGAACGTGCGGTTGAGGCTATTTCAATTGCTCTTCTGAAGACTAAGAAAGAGCATCATGTAGCGCATCAAATTGTGCGTGATCAGGAAGTTTTCCTTCACCTGCTCGTGGCCGTTTTCTCCGAGCCGGCGCGCGAAATCCGGGTTCGATAGCAGGAAGCGGATCTGATAGGCCGCCCCATCCACGGAATGCACCAGCATTCCAGTGAGTTTGTGAAGGACCTGCGATGGAATGCCGCCCACGGCCGAAGCCACCACAGGCTTCTTCTTCCACAACGCTTCGCTGACGGTAAGGCCGAATCCCTCGCGAAGCGATTTCTGAATCACGATCGTGGAGGCGCGTTGGAGCGCGTTGATTTCGAGATGGCTCCACGGTGGCAGGTTCAAAATGTGAATGTCCGGATTTCCCGCGGCCGCTTCTTTCACCTCGTTGAGGACAGCTTCGCCCTCGGGATCGTCAGAAGCACCGCCGCCTGCAAGGACCAACTGGCAATCGTTGTGACGGTAGACCATCCGGTAGGCCTGAATGACGCCCACCGGGTCTTTCAGCCGGTCGAAACGGGAGATCTGCGTCAGGATCGGCCGGCTTGGATCGATGCCAAATCGTTCCACGACGTCTCGAACGAACTCCGGATCGAGATCGCGATTCTTGTCCGCGAGCGGGTCGATCGTGGGCGAAACCAGGTATTGCGGGATCGCGAGTCCTTGGGTGAAGGCCGGCGCGGAAAATACTGACGCGTCGTATCGCTCCACGTAGGGCCGCAGAAAGTCCCAAACCTCCTGCGACGGGTGCGAAAGGTCGATGTGGCAGCGCCAGATCCAGCGGCTCTTCGAGCCATCGCGCGCATTGACTAAAGCGACGGGCTGCGGATCATGGATAACGACAACATCTTCGTCGAACTGCATTCGATGGCGGTTTTCTTCGTTGGTATTGCGAAAAATCTCGAACCAATCGTCATGGCCCTCGTAGGGCGCGCCGTGTAGAGCGTTGTGAAATCCCTTGGTGACCGCGAAGAACTGCTCGCCGCCAGTAATCACTTCCCAGCGAGTGGGCACGCCGAGCTCGTCTAGGAGGGGAATCAGGCGATTCAGGATTTCCGCGACGCCGCCGCCGACGGCGGTGGAGTTGACCATTTTCACGCGGTGCCCTTGCAACTGCTTAGCAAAGGTGCGGAGCGCGCCGATTTCGGATTGGCCCACGACGGCGGCATAATCGTCGATGTGGGCCATTGCGGCGGCAACGGGCTTGGCTTCCCGCATTTCCTTGACTTCGTTCGTTTCCTTGGTTTCCACAGTCATTGATTCACCCAGGGATGGATGGTTCGGACCAGCTCCTCGCGCAAATCGTCGAGGGTGTTCATATAGATGTCGATGCGGTCCACGCGGCGCGCCAGCTCGGGAAGTTCCATGGCCGTCTCTATCCAATGCGAAAAATCGTTAGTTTGCAAATGCAGCCGCAAGCGGGAATTTATGAAGTGGTAGTGAAGGGTCTGCAAGTTGCTGGTACGAATGCCTTCTTCGAGTTCGGCGAGCGTAGTTGCCCGTTCGTCTCGCGGAACGGCAAATTCGAAGGCTTCACAGAAATAAAAGGGCTCGAAGGAAAGGCGCGACGACGAGGAAGGATTCAATTTGACGTAGCCGTCGACGCTGCTGGTGAGCGAATCCCGGAGGCCCTCAATGGTGGTGCAGTCGCGGATGTCAATGGCGGCAAGTCGCTCGGCGAGCGGCGCCTCGTTGCATCCCGTGAGCGCCCATTGGGCAAAGTCATTGGAGAAAGAGATGTAGTGCTGGCGCTCGAGGCTCTGAAACGTGTGATGAAAGATGGACGCATCCGAACAGGAGTGGAGGCCTCGCGCGAGTTCGGCGAGGGTGACGGCGCGCTCGCGGCCGATGCGGATCAGGTAGGACGCAGTGACGAACTGAAATGGCGTTGAGGCTTGTTTCATTCGAAAGGCCTTCCGGGCACTCCACAGGTTTTTTGCGAGCCGCGCTGATGCAAAAAGATCGCGGGGCCTATGCTAGCAAATGCGCCGTCAGCTGCGGCGGCTTTGACACACCCATTCTCCCAGGAATCGGGTTGACCGTCAGCGCTTTTGACCCGTGGTACCGAATCCGCCAACGCGCCGCTTGCGGCGGTCGTGCCACTCCTTTGCTATGAGTTGCGCGCCCAGAGGAACGGTTGCCCGGCTCATGGAAAATTTCTCCGCCGAAAAAGGATACTCCATGAGGGGCGGGGCTATTAGTGAAAATCGTGCGAGGTGGTTTCCGCCTGTATAACCACCAATGGCTCGACGGTTTCCACCTTGATCGAAACAATCTTTTCCTGGTTTTGCAGGCTGCCTTCAAGCAGCAAAAACGACTGATGGACGATCGCCGCTTGGTTCCGCTCGAAAATCCGCGGTGTGATGATAGCGTTTGCAATTCCGGTTTCGTCTTCAAGGCTTAGGAAGACGAATCCTTTGGCCGTTCCGGGGCGCTGCCGCGCCACCACAGAGCCCGCGTAACGAACGTGCGTTCCATCCGGCAGTTTCGCCAGTTCACTGGCCGTGCGGATTCCGCGTTTTTTCATTTCGGCACGACGATAAGCCATTGGATGAGGTCCGACGGTCATCCCCGTGCCGCGAAAATCGGCCACGAGCCGCTCGTCGTTCGTCATAGGCAGCAGCGGCGAAGCGGCACCTAAATCAAAGTCTTGCGCTTCTTTTTGCGGCGTTTCCTGCACGTCTTCTTGTGGCTCAAGCAGCTGCCCCGGCCTGCGCGCGGCGCGCTCGACCTGCCAGAGAGCGTCGCGACGATGAAAGCCGTGCTGAGCAGAGAGAAAGTTCAGCGCGCCGATTTCCGCCAGCGTCGCGAGTTCGGATTTTTGAATTTCAGGCACGCGCTGCTTCAGATCGTCGATCGACGCGAAGGGGCGCGCATCCCGTTCGCGAACGATGGCCAGCGCGACCTCTTTTCGCAAGCCCTTCACATAACGCATTCCCAGACGCATCGCCCATCCATCGGGCATTTTTTCGAGGGTGCAGTCCCAGGCGGAGCGCGTCAGGTCGATGGACCTGCATTTTAGGCCGTGACGTTGCGCGTCTTTCACCAGCGTGGCTGGCGAATAAAAGCCCATCGGCTGATTGTTGAGCATCGCGGCCGTGAACGCCGGAAGGTAATGACATTTCAAATAGGCGCTGGCATAGGCCAGCAATGCGAAACTGGCGGCGTGTGATTCGGGGAATCCATAGAGCGCGAAGGAAACGATCGAGAGAACGATCTGGTCCTGTGTTTCGCCGGTGATTCCCCTGGCCTGCATGCCGCGGCGCAGCTTGATTTCGATTTCCTTCATGCGCGCTTCGGAGCGCTTAAATCCCATGGCGCGGCGCAATTCCTCGGCTTCGCCGCCCGTGAAGCCCGCCGCGATCATAGCCATGCGAAGCAATTGCTCCTGAAAAAGCGGCACGCCCAGCGTGCGCACCAGCACGGGTTCCAGCGCAGGATGAAAATATTCCGGCGGCTCCAGTCCTTGCCGACGCCGCAAATAGGGATGGACCATTTTCCCGACGATCGGTCCGGGACGGATGATCGCCACTTGCACCACCACGTCGTAAAAACACTTCGGCTGCAATCGTGGCAGGCACGACATCTGCGCGCGGCTTTCCACTTGGAACATTCCCACCGTGTCGGCGTTTTGCAGCGCCTCGTAAATCGCCCGGTCATCCTGTGGCAATCGGCCGAGATCAATCTCATCTCCCTGATACTCGCGAACAATTTGCAGCGATTCTTCGAGTACCGCCATCATTCCGAGGCCCAGCAGGTCAACTTTCACGATACCCATGTCCGCGCAGTCTTCCTTGTCCCATTGCACCACCACGCGGCCCGGCATCGTGGCAGGCTCAAGCGGCACGATGGAATCGAGCTGCCCGGCGCATATCACCATTCCGCCGGAATGCTGTCCTAGATGTCGAGGCAAATCCTGCACAGCCTGGCACAGTTCGAAAAATTTGCGCACGCGCGGATGTTCCAGATCGAGGCCGGCCTTGTCGAATCTCCGCTCGAGCGTATCGCTCGGATCGCGGTATTCGAACGTTCCCGCCAAGTGAGAAAGGCGGCTCAACGTTTCCGGATCGAACGACAACGCCTTGCCAATCTCGCGCGCGGCCGAACGTCCACGATAGGTGATCACGTTGGCGGTCATCGCTGCGCCTAATTTTCCGTAGCGTTCGTAGACATATTGAATCGCGCGTTCCCGCTGATCACCACTCGGCAGATCGAGATCGATGTCCGGCATTTCGCCGCGCTCCTTGGACAAAAACCGCTCGAAAAGTAAATCCATTCCCACCGGATCGACGGCGGTGATTCCCAGCGCATAACAAACGGCGCTGTTGGCTGCTGACCCTCGTCCTTGCACCAGAATTCTCTGCTCGCGGCAGAAACGGACAATGTCCCAAACAATCAGGAAATAGCCGGCGAGATCGAGCTCTTCGATCAACGCGAGCTCGCGCTCGATCTGGCCCTGCGCTTTTTCATGGTTTGCGCCGTAACGCGCGATCATCCCTTCCTGTGTGCGCCGGCGCAGAAATTCGATCTGCGATTCACCATCTGGAACCGGATAGGGCGGAAATCGATAGCCGAGATCTTTCAGTGTGAACTGCAGCCGTGCGGAAAGCGCTTCCGTATTGGCGATGGCCTCCGGAAGATCCGCGAACAACCGAGCCATCTCCGCGTGCGTTTTGAAATGGCGCTCCGCATTGCGGCTCAACAGACGGCCGGCGGTGGAAAGCGTTCGATGATGGCGAATGCAGGTAAAGACGTCGAGCACCTCGCGCTGCTTCAGTTGCGCGTGCGCCACTCCGTTGGTCGCCAGCAGCGGCAGTCCCAGCTTTTGCGCGATTTCGACGGCTGCCTGATTGCGCTCTTCCTCTTCGCGCAAAAGATGCCGCTGAAGCTCCACGTACACATTTTCGCGGCCGAACGTACGGCACAGTTCGCGCACGTATTTCGTCCCGGCCTCAATTCCGCCGTGCGCCAGAGCGTGCGCGAGCGGTCCTTTTTTGTCTCCTGTGAGGCAGATCAAGCCACCACTCATCGCCGCGATCTCTTCGGTCTCGATGCTGCCTTCGCCTTTTCGTGCCCGCAGCTTCATGCGCGTGATTAGGCGGCACAGATTCTGATATCCCCGGCGTGACTCGACCAGCAGCACGTAGCGCCAGCCCGCCGTGGATGTCACTTCGGCGCCGACATGCGCCGTGATTTTCAATTTTTTTGCCGCCATATGAAAGCGCGGCAATCCGTACACACCATCGCGATCGAGCAGGGCCATTGCCGGAGCACCGTGTCCCGCGCAAACAGCGATCAACTCTTCGGGCAATGAAGCGCCTTCCAAAAAGCTGAATGCGGACCGGGCATGCAATTCGATGTACATGGCTTACATCAATCGAAAATCCCGCGCACGAACCATCCCTGGCGCAACGCGTCGCAATAAAAACGGTAGAGTCCGTTCGCCACGAGAAAATTCCCGGCCATATCACCGATGTACGAGAGCAAATCGAAATCAATCTCCAAATCCCACTCGTCGTGTTGCCAGCAATCTTCCAGCCACCAGCCGCCCGACGTGCGCCAAGGGCCGGAAGCGGCGCGCACAATTCCGCGCGCGCCCTGGAAAAATACGCGCTTTGGGCGCCCCGCTCGCATTTCCAGTTTCGCGGGGATCGCCGGACGAAAAACTCTGAAACTCGCCGGGACCTTCGTATTCACTTGCCGATTGTTCAACAAAATGTTTTCGCTGTTGCGGCCAGCTTCCTCAACCGCCCCAAATTGCCGCATCTGAAAGTCATCCGGGCGATGAGTATCCGCCACAAACGGCGATCCAATCTTCCCCTCGCCCACCACGTGCGCAATTCGCGCGATCGTCAGCTCCAGTTTTTCCGGGTCGGGAAAGCCCGGTACAAACAGCCCACCTTGCATCGCCCGTGGCCTGGCGGCCTCCGCCATCAGCGCGATCTTTTGCACCGGCGCGGCCGGCGAATTCGATTGCAGGCGCAGCCGCAGCAGTTTCAAAAGCATTTTCGAATCGCGCGTCGGCACGGGAAGCCGTAAATCTCGTTCATACGCGCCAGGCGGAAGTTTCCGGCGCGGCTCATCCGCGCGAATTTCGGTGCAGCCCTCAAAGGCCGACTCGAGATCGAAGCGCACGCGAATCGCAGCCGCCGCCAGCGCGCGCGCCGCAAGCCGCGCACACAATTGATCGAGCAATCGCCCCAGCAAAAACGACAGCGAATCGAGTTCCTCCACGGCATCGTCCAATTCCATGCTTTCTTCAAAGAAAAGCGCAGGCTCGGCAATGTGCAGTGGCCGCTCACTTTTTCCACCAGCCAGCGCATGCAATCGGACGCCTTCCTGCCCGAGGCGCTCGGAAAGCGGCGGCACCGGCAGGTCGGCCAGCACGCCGCAGGTGTGCACGCCCCAGCGGTTCAGCGTCTCGGCGATTTCCTCGGAAAGTAAAAGCACGCTCACCGGTAAATCTTTCAAATATTTCGATTCTTCGCCGCCAGGAATCGCCGTAATCCCCGTAAATCCTCGCGCGGCAACCAAAGCTGCTTCCGCATTCTCGGCGATAGCCACGTTTACGTGGAGGCCACACTCCGACGCACGCTGCGCCAGGCACACGCCAATCACTTCCTCGGAATCAAACAGATAGGTGAGGCCGGAGAGATCGAGAACGATCGTATCTTCGGAAGTGTCTTCCAGGCGCGGAGAAACCGACCAGCCGATATCGAGAAGCGCGGCGTGCGCGGATTGTTCCTGTGCACGGGAACGCACGCGAATTTCCAAGCCAACGAACTGCTCCGCTTCGGCTTTGGTCATCCCACATGCGACCCCCGCGAGCGCTGCTTTTTCGTTGATCGCCGTCACGCTGCACAGCGGCGGAACACCTTCGATCAACGCAAAAGCGCATTCGCGCAACGCAGGCTCGGCGCGCGCCGCCGCTTGCACCATGAAATTGGGAACGAAAATGGAAGCAAATGCCACCCGTGCATGGCGGAAGAGCGAAGGGAATCGAAAAATTCCTCACCGTTTTCCGACCCCTCCTTCCAAATCCCGCTGGCTTCGTAACGAGCACCATTCGTTTCCGGCGATTTCCATCTCGAAATCGGTGCTGTCGCCGCCTGCACGCATGAAAATTTCATCGCGTCGCATCCATGCGCCGGCTTCCCGCTTGGCGCGCGAACGAATCATTTCCGCGTGAATCCTTCCACCTTTGAGCAAACACCCCGGCGCATGCTGCGCAACCTCTTTGGCGTTTAGGGACGTCTGGCGCCATCGTGCTGCTCGCGCCTCAAGCCGCAGCACCAATGAAGCGCAAGTCTTTGCATTCGATTCCTGTCCAATAACTAGAAAAATCGTCGGCGTATTTTCCACGGTCCGGCGAAGACGAAACCATACCTGCAGCGGAACATAACGAACCACCTGCGGCGGAATGCCCGCCAAATCTAGCGCGATCATGCCGAAGCCGCCGCCCTGGATCAGCAGATCGACTGATCGAAACGCTTGATCGATATTCCGGCAGCGCACCCAGAGCAGCCGTTGCAATTGCACGCCTGCCGTTTCCGCCGAAGCCGGATCGAAGGAGTCGCTTGCATCCACGAGAGCACTTGCTTCGCCTGCCGCTGTCCTGGCTGCTAGCGCTGAAATCAACAAACTGGTTCTTCCCGAACACGGCGGCCCGTAAATCTCCGTCAAGCCGCCTCGCGGAAGCCCTCCCGTCAGCAAATCGACCGGCACAACCGCGGATGGCGCGGTTTCCAGAGCCTGCCGGACGCGATCGTCAAACGGGCTGGTCACCCGACCGGTCAAAGCCGATTCGACTAGCAAACGCAATGCTGTGGCTCTGGAAGGCATCGTTTAGCGGGCGAAGGAGAGGTCTATAGTTTCGCTTTTTATTCGCCTAAATCAATTCTAGGTGTTCATGCCGGTCCTGTCAAGAAGAGCGTCTCCTTGCTGCCGGTAGTACCAATGATGTGTCCGTTCGAAGAACCCTGAAATGTCTGCCTTTTGTTGCGCGGATCAGCTAGAAGTGTCTACCGCGAGGCCAGTGTTTCTATCGAAGCCCGCCGTCCGCGGGTCATGAAAATTCAGGAAGTGATCTTGCAACCGGTGGCGAGAAGCTCGCGTGGCGCTGAGCGGACGAAATAACCGGCATCCGCGACCTACAGATGCAGCACTAGCGCAATCAGTATCGAGAGCATGCCTACGACGACCGCTCGGCCGCCGCTTGCGGCGCGCCCCCAACCGTGCGCCGCTGCGCCCCACCTCTCGTTAGAACGAATACTTCAGCGCGAACTGCATGATCCGAGGATCGTTGGTTGTTTGAGCCAAAGCGCCTAGTCCGGTGACGCTGCCCGGCGTCGGCTGGCCGAACGTCGGCAAAAGCGCCGCTCCAAGGCCACTTGGCAGATACAGGTTCGCGTGATTCGGAAGGTTGAACACTTCCCAGCGGAACTCTACCTGCTGGCCTTCGGTAATCTGGAAGAGTCTGGAAAGCGCCGTATTCACAATGATGGATCCCGGCCCAAACAAGCTATTGTTCGCTAGGTTCCCAAACGGCGCTGTCGAACCCAATGTCGCTGGTGTGAGATAAAAAGTCGGAACGCCCGACGGCGCGGTAAACGAGGCTGGGTTCAGCCAGCACGTTCGCCCCTGGTGCGCGCAGTACGGAGGCCCGACCAAATTCGGCCGCTGCTGCAAGCCATTGCCATCGCCCGCATAGTCCAGCAAAAGGCTCGGTTCTGTTCCAAATCCCGACAAATCGATTCCCGATTGCACGATTGCCGAAACCGATGCCCTCCAATGACCGAGCAGAGTCTCCATCGCGCGACTCTCGAAATGTGGTGTCTCCGCCACCACGGTCTGGTTAAAGATGTCGTGCGTATCGACGCTTGGGCAATTGCCGCGATCCGCGTGTCGGTTGTACGGCACCTCATCCGTCACCAGGAATAGACCAAGAGTGGTGGTTGCGTTATCCGAAATGCAGTGCGACCACGTGAAGTTCGTCGTCGAAGTAAAGTGCTTCGCAAATGGATGCCGCGCCGAAACCAGCAGCCCGTTGTAGTACCCCGTGCCTCCCTCATCCAACAGAAGTGTCTCGCCGTAGCAGGATGCGAGTGTCCCCGTCCCGCACTGCGCCCACGGATAGTTGAACAACCGCCGCCCATTGGTCGGGACCGGGCATACAAAACCAGGTAAAAACGAGGGGCACCCGTCCTGAAGCCCTGGATTGGCCTCGTTGTTTAACCAGAGATGCCGCTGCTGATTCCCCAGATAGCTCAACGAGAGGACCCAACCCGCGCCAACCTGTTTTTCCACGCTCAGGTTGTATTGCATCACGTACGTTGGCTTGATGCTTTGGGGGTAGCTGAACACCAGTGCGCCGGGCAGATAGGCAGCATTCTTCGGCCCAGTTCCTACGTATTGCGGGAAAGGATCGACGTCAGTGTGCGTGACTCCCGATTGGTCATTGAATGAGAAATTCGCCCAAGGGTCGCTTAGGCACGTGGTTGTACAGCCGTCGCCGGGTACAGTCACCGATCCGCCGTATGGCTCCTCAAACCCGAACTGGTCATAGGAGAAATTTGGGAAGTCATAGAAGATGCCAAACCCCGCTCGGACAGACATGCGCCCATTGCCTTCAGGGTCCCAGGCGACTCCGATGCGGGGACTCCACTTGTCCAATGCGTTTCCCGTGTATTTGTTATTAGTCGGTCCGCCGGGATCACCCTGGAACAGATAACCCGCGGGCGCAGTGGGAAACTTCGTGCTATGCACGTTAGCCATCAGGTCGGGGATCGAAATCGACACCACTTGGCCCTCCGGGTCGCTATGGCCGAAGAATGGATCCCAGCGCAGTCCCAGCGTAATCGTAACCCGCGGCGTGATTTTCCACGCGTCTTGCGCATACAGCGCAAATACGTTCTGGTGCTGGTCTGACGGCACAGGAGCGGCTTGCGTGAAACCGTTGCTGTTCGATGTTTCCCCTACCAGGTAGTCCGCCAGACCCAGACCAGTGCGCGAGCCGTCGAAGTCGAAAGCGCCTTGGGAGTTCAGATAGTTCGTGGCAAAAGCTCTCAGGTTGATGTAATCCAAGCCAAACGAAAACTGGTGGGCGCCCTTCGTCCACGACACGTCGTCGGAAAATTCCAGCGTGTCATAAGGTTGCAGCGAGGGCGTCGATGCCAGGAATCCTCCCAGCTGTGAATTGATGCCCCACGTAATCATGTAATTCGGGAATTTCGGCGGCGCCAGTTGATAAATGTTCGGTGCCGGCAGGCCCGCGGCCGAAAACAGATCTCCGAGGGTGAGCGTCGAGTTCTCAACGGTCAGGTTATGGCTTCGGTTC
>JASHRI010000494.1 GCA_030037435.1 Candidatus Acidiferrales bacterium
GCGTGGCGATTGAGTTTCGCGCGCCAGTGGCCTATGCGCTGACGTATCCCATCGGCGCGCTGATTTTCGCGTGGATGCTGGCGCGGTCGATGATCGTTACGCTATGGCGCGGCGGAATCGAATGGCGGGGGACGTTCTATCCTCTGGACGAATTGAAGCGCGGAGTAGTGTGAGGACGGCCGGACTTACTTGCGTCGAGCGCGAGTTTTAGGTGCGGCAGCGGCAGGTGTTGCACTTGCGGCGGTTGCGTCCGCAGCCGGAGTGCCGCTGGCGTCAAGCTGCGCAGCTGATTCGGCGTTGAGCACAAGCGGAATTTGCGTGGCGGCAATCACGCCCAGGTCGCGCTGCTTGAGCGAGCGGATGCGGTCGCGCAACGCCGCAGCGCGCTCGAAATCGAAATTCTTTGCGGCTTCGCGCATCTGCGCCTCGAGTTGCGTGACGGCTTGCAAAAGCTGTTGCTCGTTTGCGATGTCGCCGATAGCGACGTCGTCCGCCGGGACAGTGATGTAATCAGCCTCCACGATGCGGGCCAGCTGCATGTCAACGGACTTGACGATCGACTGCGGCGTGATGTTGTGCTCGCGATTGTAGGCCTCCTGCTTCGCGCGACGGCGGCTTGTCTCGGCGATAGCCTGATTCATGGAGTCCGTCATGCGGTCGGCATACAGGATCGCGCGGCCCTCGATGTGGCGCGCGCAGCGGCCCATCGTCTGGATCAGCGAAGTAGCGCTGCGCAGATAGCCTTCCTTATCAGCGTCGAGAATTGCGACGAGGGAAACTTCCGGAAGGTCGAGACCTTCGCGAAGCAGGTTGATGCCGATGAGAACATCGAATTCGCCGCGCCGAAGATCGCGCAGGATGCGCACGCGCTCGAGAGTCTCGATTTCGGAGTGCAGATAGCGGCAGCGCACGCCGACCTCGCCGAAATATTCCGCCAGATCCTCGGACATGCGTTTGGTGAGCGTGGTCACAAGAATGCGCTCGTTGCGCGCGGCGCGAACCCGAATCTCCTCCAGTAAATCGTCCACTTGGCCCTTTACCGGCCGCACTTCGGTTTCCGGATCGACGAGCCCGGTTGGCCGGATCACCTGCTCGACTACGACGCCACCGGATTTAGTGAGTTCGTAAGGACCGGGCGTGGCGGAAACGTAGATCACCTGATGAATGCGGTGCTCGAATTCCTCAAATGTGAGCGGGCGATTATCCAGGGCCGAAGGCATGCGGAAGCCGTAGTCGACGAGAACCTGCTTCCGCGAGCGATCGCCATGATACATGGCACGAACCTGGGGGATGGTCTGGTGCGATTCGTCGACGAACAGCAGGAAATTGGACGGCGCATAGTCAAACAGGCTGGGTGGCGCCTCGCCCGGCAAACGGCCGGAAAGATGGCGCGAATAATTTTCGATGCCATGGCAATAGCCGATCGTGCGCATCATTTCGACATCGAAGTGTGTGCGCTGCACGATTCGCTGCGATTCGACGATTTTCCCCTGGCGATCGAGTTCCGACTTCCACCAGTCGAGTTCTTCGTAGATCGTCTGGATCGCGCGTTCTCGCTGCGCGGCGGGCAGAACGTAGTGCGTCTTCGGATAAATCGGGATGCGGGTGACTTCGCCGTCGCGCGAGCGAATTTCGCCGGTAAGCGGATCGATTTTGCGGATCGTTTCGATCTGGCTGCCCCACAGCTCGACGCGGACGGCGAAATCCTCGTAAGGAGGATAGATTTCAATCATGTCGCCGCGCACGCGGAAGGTGCCGCGGCGCAAATCTTCGGCGCGGTCGTACTGGATTTCGACGAGCTTCCTGAGGATGGCCTCGCGCGCAATGGAATGGCCCTTTTCGAGCATGAGCAGCATGCCGTAGTACGCTTCCGGCGAACCGAGGCCGTAGATGCACGATACCGATGCCACGACCACCACGTCGCGGCGCTCGAACAGCGAACGGGTGGCGCTCATCCGCAGCTTGTCGAGCTCGTCGTTGATGGTGGCTTCTTTCTCGATAAATGTGTCGCTGGCGGGAACGTAGGCTTCCGGCTGGTAGTAATCATAGTAGCTGACGAAGTATTCGACGGCGTTCTGCGGGAAAAACGATTTGAACTCATGGAAGAGCTGCGCGGCCAGGGTTTTGTTGTGCGCCAGAACGATGGCAGGCCGATTGACCTGCTCGATCACCTTGGCCATCGTAAAGGTTTTTCCGGAGCCGGTGACGCCAAGAAGGGTCTGATCGCGCTGCCCGTCGTCCAAGCCGCGAAGAAGCTGGGAAATCGCCTCCGGTTGGTCGCCGCGAGGCTCGTAATCGCTGGCAAGCTTGAAATTCATCACCCGACCGCCTAGCGCGCGGAATGCGCGCTGGATAAAACATCCATTATACCGCAGCCGGGTTTAAGGCTTCAGCTGGACCAAAGGGATGGCGATTCTCGGGTCGCGGAAGCCATTCGTGTTGGCCGGGATCTCTCCCATTACCATGGCGATTTCATCGCAATCCATGAGCTTGGGGCAACAAACGCAGTCTTTGTAGATTTTGTCCGGCAGGTCTTGCCGGCGCGCGACCGTGAAACCCAGGTGGCCGAAAAAACCAGGGGTTCGGGTGAACAGGCAAAGACAAGTGACATGGTGCCGACGCGATTCTTCGACGAGCGCTTCGACCAGCGCGCGGCCGACGCCGGTTCCCTTTCGGTCGGGCAAAACAGCGATCGAACGGATCTCCGCGAGATGCATACCGTACAGGTGAAGCGCGCCGCAGCCCACGACGCGATCTTCTTGCTCGGCGACAACGAAGTCGCGAATGTTCTCGCAGAGCTCCGGGACGCTGCGAGGCAAGAGTGTGCCGCTATCTGCGTAAGGCTGAATAATGGCATGGATCTGCGCCACATCCGGCAGAACAGCCTGCCGGGTTCGCACTGAAATCTTCGTGCTGGAATAATTATGCATCACAAAGAATAAGTATTCGGATGTGCCGATGATAGCACAGGCGCGGGGCCAGGGCGAGGCTATTGCGAATTCGGCAGAAGTTTGATCTCCACTTGGTTCTGGACGTCGCCAGTGCGATGGATGCTAGATCCGTTGGCCGCATTGGTGATTTCATAATCCATGTGCTGCGTGCTGGTTTGCGTGGAGCTGACCAAAAGGCCGTTGGCGCGCGAAATCGAATCGAGGGTTTCACCCGAACCCGTCCACGCGCCGGAAGTGCGCAGGCCATTGCGGCGATAATCG
Source organism: Candidatus Acidiferrales bacterium (assembly GCA_030037435.1). Lineage (GTDB taxonomy): Bacteria > Acidobacteriota > Terriglobia > Acidiferrales > UBA7541 > Palsa-295. The sequence goes on from JASHRI010000494.1 coordinate 3,213, forward strand.
TCCGGCGTAGCGTCAGAATGCGGCGAGCCGCGGCGAAGTATTTCGAAGCGCGTTAGGATCACCGCGCACTCGTCTTCGCCGGGCTTCGCGCCAGCCGCCGCAGCTGCATCCGGTGCAGCACAGGATTCGTTGCGTAAGTATGTGGACGTGGTGCGCCAAATGAGATCGGCGAGCGGCGATCCGGAAAGCGATTTTTCGCCCGTCCATTTCTGACCGATGGAAACTCCCTCGCGAGGAAATCCCGAACCGACGAAGAGCTCGTCCATCCACGAAAAGATAGGCGCAGCATCCGAAGGGCTGGAGATGATGCCTT
>JASHRI010000495.1 GCA_030037435.1 Candidatus Acidiferrales bacterium
CCTGATCCCAAGCAGATCGACACATGGCTTGCCGTTCATCAAGACAACACCGCAACTGTGTATATCGGCTACGTGGAGTTGGGCCAGGGCTCGACGACATCGTTGCTACAAGTGTCCGGCGAAGAACTCGACCTCGACATGAGTCAGATGAGCACGGTGCGGCTCGACACCAATATCACGCCGAACCAGGGCGGCACGTATTCGAGCTCCTCGATTGCGCGCGGCAGCCCGGCGATTCGTCAAGCGGCGGCAGAGGCAAGGCAGGCGCTGCTGGAGATGGCGTCGAAGAAATTGGATGCACCGGTGGAGAGCCTGACGGTCGACAAAGGTGTTGTGTCAACGAGAATGAGCACGAAGACCGTCACCTACGGCGAACTCGTGGGCGACAAGCGGTTCGATCTTCCCGTCACCGGAAAAGCGCCGCTGAAGCCGCGTTCGGAATACAAGCTCGTTGGCACGCGGCCGGTGCGCAACGACATTCCGGACAAGGTGAGCGGCAAGTACGTCTACCTGCAATATGTGCGACTGCCCGGAATGCTGCACGGCCGCGTGGTGCGGCCACGAGGACAGGGAGGCTATGGCACGGGCGCGAACGTGGCCACACTCGAGGAAGGCTCGATTTCGCACATCGCCGGTGCGCGAGTGGTGCGCAAGGGAGATTTTGTCGGCGTGGTGGCGGAACGCGAATGGGACGCGGTTCGCGCGGCGCGCGATTTGAAAATCAACTGGGACATGCCCGCCGTGCTGCCCGGAAGCGACCGCGTTTACGAAGCGATGCGCGCGGAGCAGACCACGGACCGCGTGGTGCTCGAGCGCGGTGACGTGAGCGCGGCATTCGGCGCCGCAGCGCACGTTGCATCGGGGAAATATCATGGCCCGTACCAGGCCCACGCGGGATTCGGGCCCAATGGAGCTCTTGCCGATGTGACCCCAGATTCCGCGTTGGTGATTTGCTCATCGCAAGACGTGTACTCGACGCGCCGAACGCTTGCGGGCGTGCTGGGAATGCCCGAGACGAAAGTGCGGGTGCAGTACTACGAAGGATCGGGCACGTACGGGCACAGTTGCTATGACGATGTGGCTCAGGCTGCAGCGCTGCTTTCGCAACTCGCAGGCAAGCCAGTGCGGTTGCAATTCATGCGCTGGGACGAGCACGGCTGGGACAACTACGGCCCGGCGCACGTGGGAGAAATTCGCGCGGCGGCGGACGCGAGCGGCAAAATTGTGGCGTATCAATATGACGGATGGCATCACAACTGGTGCGCCGTGGAGACTTCCGCGCAACTGGCGCTGGGGACGCCCGCCTCGACGTGGAGGCTGGGTGCCGCGCAGCAGGTAAATCCCAGCGATTGCGGCGGAATGTACGACATCGCAAACGTGCGCCTCGTGAACCACGAAGTGCCGGGGTTGAAATATCTGAAGGGCGGATGGCTGCGCTCGCCGCTCGATTTGTCGTTTTCGTTCGCGTCGGAGCAGACGATCGACGAACTCGCGCGCATGGCCGCGATGGACGCGTATCAATTCCGCAAGCACAACATCACCAACGAGCGCTGGATGGGTGTGCTCGACGCCGTGGCGCAAGCGGCAAAGTGGCAGGCGCGTCCGCCGGCCGCGCAGGCGTCGGACGACAAGATTGTCCACGGGCGCGGCATCGGGCTTGGCACGCACTTGACGTCATACGGCGCGGCAGTCGCCGAAGTGGAAGTGAACCGCGAAACAGGCCAGGTGCGCGTGTTGCACATGTACGGTGCGATCGACGCGGGACTCGCCGTGAATCCTGCGTTCATCGAGAATCAAATCGGCGGGCAGTTAGTACAGACAACGAGCCGCATGCTGCACGAAGAGGTGACGTTCAATACCACGAATGTCACCAGCCTCGATTGGGCGAGCTATCCGATTTTGCGATTCGAGGAATGCCCGGAAGTGACCGCAGTGGTGGTGCAGCGCATCAACGAAAGGTCGACCGGCGCAGGCGAGGAAGTAATGGCAGCTGCAGCCGGTGCGATCGCCAACGCCGTCTTCGACGCCACCGGAGTGCACATGACGGAATTTCCGCTCACGCCGAAGCGAGTGCAGGCCGCGCTCGCCACCGGTCGCCAATGGTACAGCCCCATCTGAGTAAATCGCGCAGCCCTTTGAATCGCCGCGCCCGAAAATGTCCCCGGCGTCGATCTAAGCGAGATTCTGCAGCAGATCTTCCACCGCGAATGACCGGGAAGTTTTAAGCGAGATGGTGAACAGACCGCGAGGATCGCGTCCGCTTTCGTAAGTCAGGGAATATTCCTCGCCGCCGAAGAGCCTTTTAGAAAATCTTTCCAGATCCGGCCGGACCGCTTCGAAAGTCTCCGCGCTATTGGGTGCTACCAGGCGATCATTCACAAACATCTCGATCTCACGGCCATTAAAATGAATCTTCCCGGCCATGCGCGGCTCGTCCCGCAAACGCTGGCACGCCGTTAGGGCCGCGCGCGCCGCTTGTCGCAACGCATCGCCGGTGGCGCCATCAAGCGCCGCCTTGCGGTTGTACCGCACGCCAAGGCGATTCCCCATGTTGTCGACGCTGTAGTTGGCTTGATGTCCGATCAGCACCACGCCCGGGCCGCTGGGTACATGGCGGTAGTCGGCCACGTCGAGCAGCAACTCCTCGAACACGCGCTCCGAAATCCAGGAATGAAATATCGGGATCAGCGGCTCGAGATCGACGCTCGCCGGATCATCGAGCATGAGCTTGACGTTGACGTGCTGAAGTTTCATCCGACGGGCACCTGTGCAGGGAACACTAGACGCCCACCGACGCTCCCAGCTTGCTGTAGCAGGCGTG
>JASHRI010000056.1 GCA_030037435.1 Candidatus Acidiferrales bacterium
GAGGGAGGAATCATGAAGGCTTGGACGTGGGTGGGGCGTGTTCTGCTTACTTCCATTTTGGCAATTGCGTTTTTTCAGGGCCGCATCTGGGCTCAAGCTACCGCACAAATTCATGGCACGGTCACTGACTCGAGCGGCGCTGTGCTGCCCGGCGCGCAAGTGACGGCCACTGACACCGGGACGGGCATATCGCGGACGGTTACGACAGAAGCGACCGGCGCGTATGTGATATCGAATCTACAGCCTGGCAACTACAGGCTGGACGTGAAGGCGCAGGGGTTCACGAACTTCGTCCAGACGGGCATCGTGCTGGACGTGGCCGGCAATCCCGAAGTGCCCATCGTGATGAAGGTGGGCAACGTGGCGCAGCAAGTGGAAGTAACCGCCAATGCGCAAATTGTGGAGACGCAGAGCGAGGGCTTCAGCAGTGTGATGGAAAGCACGCGCATCGAAGATCTGCCGCTAAATGGCCGCAATACGGTCGACTTGATCCAGCTATCCGGCGCCGCTGTGCCCGGAGGCACGACATACAATGCCTCCACGAGAAGCTTCCAGGGCTCGCAGGGAGGAGTCGCATATTCGCTCGCGGGCTCGCAGACGGGCGGCGTCACCTACATGCTGGACGGCGCGCAGCATAACGATGCGTTCGACAACCTGAACATGCCTTTGCCATTCCCGGATGGATTGCAGGAATTCCGCGTCGAAACCAGCGCGTTGACCGCGCAGTACGGTATGCACGGGGGCGGCACGGTCACGGCGGTCACGAAGTCCGGCACCAACGCGTGGCATGGCGACGCATTCGAGTTCGTACGCAATTTCGCCCTGGATGCCAGAAACCCGTTCTCACCGAAGGTGGATGGACAGACGGTAAACGACGCACTCAAGCGCAACCAGTTTGGCGGGACGATGGGCGGTCCGATCATTAAGAATAAGCTCTTCGTATTCGGCGGTGTTCAGTTCACCAGGACGCGGCAGTCTCCGCCAGCGGTCGAGGAATTTGTTCCGACGGCCGCGGAGTTGGCGGGAAATTTCACCACCGAGGCATCGACCGCCTGTCAAGCCAGCGCTGTCACACTGCGAGGCCCGTTTGGCACTGGCGGCGCGGGCCCGAATATGCTCCCGGTTGGCGACCTTGACCCGGGGGCTGTAAATATTTCGAATATGGTGTTGAGCCAATTGTCGAAGGACGGTATCACGCCAAACCAGTGCGGCGGGGTTACCTACGTCAGTCCGGTGTCTGAGAATGAGTACCAGGTGATCGGCAGGGGCGACTACCATCTGAACGACAAGAATTCACTGTTCCTGCGCTACATTGGGACGAGTGACAACCTGGAGTCCCCCAATGAAATCTTGCCGCTCGTGCTAACGACAATCAACGGCGGCCACCAGAATTACGGAACCTCGGCCGCAGTAGGCGATACCTATCTGATCAGCTCGACGGTTGTCAATTCGGCGAGCCTGAGTTTCGATCGAATCGCCGTTCACCGGCTATGCGGTCCGTTTTTTCAGGCTAGCGACGTAGGAATCTCAACCTACAGTTTTGTGCCGAATATCTTCCAGATGAGCATCACTGGCGGATTTAGCCTCGGCAGTGGAGTTGCGTGTTCGTCGACCAACCATACGGACCAGCTTACGCTGACCGACGGCATTAGCATCGTGAGGGGAAATCATCAGTTGAGTTTTGGCGGAAATGTAGGCCACTGGGTGACCAGTTTCACTGCCAACGTCTATTCGCCAGGGAACTTCACTTTTAGCGGAAGCAACACCGGGTTGGGCCTTGCCGATTTCCTGACAGGCCAACCGTCCGCGTACAATCAGGCCCTGCCGAACACTCTTTACCCGTCGCAATATCTTGTCGGGGCTTATGCACAAGACTCGTGGACAGTACGGCGGGGACTAACCCTAAACTACGGTGTGCGTTGGGAGCCGTGGTTCCCCCAGATGGTAAACAACGGCGCAATTCCCGAATTCAACTATAGCCGGTTCGTGGCGGGCACGGAGAGCGTCGTTTATCCAAACGCGCCCCCGGGGCTTTATTGGCCAGGTGATCCGGGGTTCGTCGGTAAGTCCGGGCAGCAAACGAATGCAGCACTGTTTGATCCGCGCGTAGGCTTCGCCTGGGACATATTCGGAGACGGCAAGACGTCGCTGCGGGGCTCTTACGGGTTGTTTCATGACTTCGCGGACGGAGATTATTTGATCTGGGTCACATTCTCACCTCCGTTTGCCGATAGTATTAGCCTTACGCCCTGTACATTTGGCAACTGTCCGACCACCCAAAGCGGCTTTGACGCGCCGTGGCAGACTTTCCCCGGCACTGCGGTCACTCCCGCTGGTGTAAGCCCGTTCCCCCTTCCAAACCATGCGGCGATATTCCCGGTTGATTCACAGTACGAATCGCCCCAATCGTCAAACCTGCCGCCCACTGCGATGCATGAGTGGAATCTGTCGCTGCAACGCCAATTGGGCACGAACTGGATGGTGTCGGCGAATTACATCGGCAGCGACACGGTAAACCTGTGGGTTAC
>JASHRI010000496.1 GCA_030037435.1 Candidatus Acidiferrales bacterium
ACGATATACGGAAATTTCAAATTCGGATCCACGTACGTGATGTTGCATTGGCTAGCAGTTGTGCACGCCGGCGTGATGTTGAGATTCGGGAACACCACATTGTTCCAATCGGAAGCCGTGGGGAACGCGACTACCGAACTATTGGCGATCGTGCCGCCGCCCGGTACGCCGTTGAGCAGGAATCCCGTGGGGATCGAACCGGCGCCGGCCAGGACCTCTAAGTTGGGGTGGTCCCAGATCAGCGAGGCGCCCGTGCGGATCGCGGTGGTGCCGCGACCGGTGGGATCCCACGCCAAGCCGAATCTGGGTGAAAAATCGGTGCGATTCGGCTTGAAAAGTTGATTGAACCCGTTGCTGCCGATTTGTATCAATCCGGCTGTGGGGCTGAAGCCGCCAAGCAAGTTGCTGGTCTCAGTGGGAGGTGCGAAATATTCGTAACGCAGGCCGAGATTCAGGGTCAATTTCTGAGTAACGCGCCAATCGTCCTGAGCAAAACCGGCGTAGTACCACGTTCGCAAATGGCGAGTCCCATTGCCCACCCCGATCAAGGCGAAAGACGGGGTTCCGGCGAGGAAGTCTTCGAGGGCTGAGGACCCGGTAAAAGCCCCTCCGCCGCCGAAGGTGATATCGCCGCGGTTGAAGAATTGGCAGCATGAGTCGACGGAAATATGCGACATCTCGTAGCCGAACTTGAATGTGTGATTGCCACGAATGTAGGTGACGGTGTCCTGGCCGTCATAAACGGGGTCTGGGCCGTCCCCAATGGGACTGATGATGCTGGTGCCTAGCGAATTGAAGCCGGCAATATTGATCGTTGGCAAGCCACCTACAGTTGTTACACCGGTGTCGAGGCCGTAGCTGGTGGCGGGGACGGTGTCGGCGTGACGAGTCTGCGTCAGGCGGTTCATGCCAAAGGTGAGCTGGTTCACGATGGCGGAATTCGGCGTCCAAGTCCAACTCTCTGTGTTCACCCAAACTGACATGGGAATCTGCACATCAAAGATAGGACTCACGTACGGGTGATCTTCCCCTCTGCCCAGATATTCGCTGTGGAAGAACATGCCATTGAGGGTGTTGTGCTCGTTGATGGCGTACGTGATTTTTGCGATGCCGTTGTCGGTGAGGTCGGTGTTCGGAAATCCAAACGTCAGCAGCGGCGAGCTGGTGGTATTCGCCGGGTAAAGCGACAAGAGCTTTACACTGACGGGACTGATGGGAATATTCATCGCGGTAAGCGCTGCCTCGGCATCCGGGATGCTGGTTGCGGGATTGCCAACCGAAATGGTCTGCGGAATACCCTCGGAGAACGAGTTGGCAAGCGAGTCGCGGCGCTCTTCGAAGGCGGCGAAGTAGAACAGCTTATTCTTGACGATTGGACCGCCCACACTGGCTCCCCAATTCTCCAACGAGACGGCCGGCTTTGGCTCGGGCACTTGATTGAAAAAGTTGCGCGCGTCCCAGGAGCCATCGCGACCGAACGCGTATGCGCTGCCATGCACACTATTCGTGCCGGTCCTAATGCCCACGTTGATCACTTCGCCCGAAAGCCAGCCGTACTCGGACTTCGGATTCTGCTCCACGTTGAACTCCGCGATGGCGTCGAGCGGAAGGACGGATCCCGCGTCAGTGATCGGCGTCCCCGTGTTCATCACGGTCCAGCCAAAGCTGTAATCGATGTCCATCAATCCGTCGACGAAGTAGGCGGTGTTTTGCGGACGCTGCCCGTTCGAGCTCTGTTGCCAGGGGCCGCCGCCCGGATAGATGACGACGCCCGGCCGAAGATCAACTAGGTTTTGGAAGTTGCGGCCGTTAAGGGGCAGATCGTTGATCTGCGTGTTGGTGAGGGTGCCGCCGACCGTAGCGCTGGTCGTGTCCACGAGCGGCGCTGCCTCTGTAACGGTGACGCTCTGCGAGTTCGCTCCGAGTTCCAACTGCACGTCCGCGCGTGCATCGATACCCACTTGGACGATCACGCCCTGGTGCACAGAAACTTTGAAGCCTTGCGCGTCGACGCGAACGACGTAGGTGCCGGGATTCAGTGCCGCGGCAACGAACGCCCCGGAACTGTCCGTGGTCAGCGTGCGGGACACGTTGGTTCCCGCGTTGGTGACGGTGACCATGGCACCTGCTACGACGGCGCCTGATGGATCGGTAACCTTCCCAAGAATTCGTCCATAGTTGATTTGAGCAAATGTTGATGCGCATATGAGCAAAACCGCCGGAATCAAAACGAGAAGATGTACCCGAGAAGGTGGGATGCTAAATGATGAAGCAGACGGTCGACTTGCGCTTTCTCGCAGAAGTTCGGTTTCCATTTCCGTGCCCCCCCGCGGTGCCGAGATCTTCCGTACCGGGCTGGCGACTACGGTAGCCTCAGCTCGCTATGATTTGAAGTTGGTCTCCGATTATTAATAATCGTTTATCTTCTTTTGGATCAACAACTTCGGGGAATCTACTGCGCGAGATATGCGCCGTCAAATGCTTTCTGTCGTTCTTGCAAAAAAAAGCGGTGGGCCCGGCCATTTACATGAATAAAAAGTAATGACCTAGCCTACTCGCCGAAACAGAAGTACGGGCTAAACGTCTCCGCTAGAGGAAAGGTAGGGCTCAGAGGGAGGGCAAATCCGGTCGACTAGGCACATCACAACGATGTGAACGCGAGGCATGGGGGTACCACAAAAATGCCAGCAGCGTTTTTCGCGCCGGCGCCGCGACCCGTCGCGCTGCTCAGGGTGAACAGGCAGGATCGCGGCGCTGTGAGTCTACTTCGAAGAGGTGACTTCGGGCGCCGCGGTGGCGAGGTAGCAGACGCCGATCCACTTGGCCTCGACGCTGACGTTGACGCCTTTCTTGATCGCGTCGCGGTCGACCTTCATATCGTCGGGGACGGTGATCCAGACGGCGGCCTGATTTGTGGGCGGCTTGATGTCCAAAATATTGTGGTCGAAGGAGACGACCGTGCCGGTGATGTCTTTGGGCGGAGCGTTGGCGTCGTTTTCCTGTGCGAGGCTGGGAATCGATGCAAGCGCGAAGAAAAATACGACGGCGAAAAGCATTTTCACGTGACGCATAAGTTCCACCACCTAATTATGATTTCGAGCGGGGCAGGGAAGATCGCGATTCGAAGTTGTTGGCGATTTTCCCGCGCGTCCGCCGCCGATAAGATACATCTGGGACGGCGCGAGGGCAATGCGGCTGTGCAAGGCCGAAGCGGGAGTTGCGGGCGGCGCGTTGCGCCGAAAGAGAAACAACCGGCAAAAGGAGGGCGCTATCGCGCCGACCGGTTAGGCCGGACCCGAAGGTCCGACCCCCTAAGAATCGCAGGCAAAAGAGTCTTGCTGGCGAGACGCCGGCGCTACGTGCCCAAGGCTCTAGTGGCCGTGGTCGGGGAAATTCTCCCAGCCAGTGTGAGTGTCGTAGGGCGCCTGGAAGCCCATGGCCTCGATCTGGTGAAGCTTGCCGCCGTAGATTTTGAATATGTGCGCGTTGATGCTGTCGAACGGCTTTGCGAAATTGACGGGCACTTCGGTGGTGCCGGGCACGCCTGTAATTTTCACCGTCTTCTCGTCCATCGGATGGCGGAATTGCGAAAGGCCGAAGGCGAGACCCATTTCGGGGTCGGCGATCATGACGCGGCGCGGATCGATGCGCTTGATGTAGTCCATCACGCCGGTTTTGAGCTGCGCGCCGCAGCCGAGCGAGCCGAGCGTGGCGCGGCCGCCGGGCGTGGCGGGCGGAGGATTGCCGGTGGTCTGCATGCCGTTTTCGTGGCGGACGCAATCGTCGGCAAAGGGAGCGTTGTTGCGGTCGGCGCTAACGACGGCCTCGTAGTAGGAAAGGCCGATCTTCAGCATGTCGGCGCGCGAATCGCGGTCGGCAGGCGGGACGGGCTGGAAAAAGATGGGGCGGGGTGTATCCAAATTCTTCAGGCCGCGATCGTTGAGAGTGCGAACGACCAGGTGTTCGGCAACGACGATTTTTCCCCCGCGGACTTTCAAGCGTATTGCCACCTGAATGGGCTTGCCGCTTTCCTGCATCATGGCGATCGAGCCGACCTCTTCCGATACGGGATCGGGCACGATGATTTTGAATGTGGTGGGCGCGGCGGAGGCGGTTTTCCAAAGGCCATCGCCGGCATGCATCGGCGTGATGTTCTCAACGAATTCGAGCTGCGGCGAAAGCGGGACCTGCGAGGGATCGTGGGCGACGAGCGCGGCAAAGTAGTTGTTCATCGTGTTGATCAGGCAGGCGCGGTTGCAGTGCGCGGGCAGATCTTTCGCGGCGGGCGCCGGAGCGGCGGCCAGGGCGCCGGCGGCGAAGGACAAAATTACGATGGCTTTAAATAGGGTTCGCAAGAGCGTTACCTCGCCTTTCTTTTGTTCCTCTTGAGGTTCGTGGTTATCCAGCGGGCGCAAGTATCCGAGCAGCGGGCGCAAAATGCAAGAGCGCGGAAGCGCGGGTACTGGGTCAGTTTGAATTTTAATTGCTTGTGTCACGATCAAGAAAATTCAAACTGACCCGCTACGAACGCGCGGCGGGCGCGAATTGTGTGTCGGGAACTCTTTGCGTTTTGCGCGGGGTGCCTTTAGAATGAAAGGTCCTTTTACTCGAAGTGATGCCAGAGAAACCAAGTCAAACCTCTCGCGGCGCGTACCGGTTTGCGGTCGCCACGTCGTGTTTCACGATTCTGCTGCTGACGGCCGGCGCGCTGGTGACCAACAACAACGCCGGCGACTCCGTGCCGGACTGGCCGCTAGCCTATGGCCGCTTGATTCCTCCGCTGGTGGGCGGCATTCGATTCGAATATTCCCATAGAGTGATTGCGGCGATCGTGTCGATTCTGACGCTGGTGCTGGCGGTGTGGGTGGCGCGCACGGAACGGCGTCGATTGGCGCGGCGCATCGGCTGGGCGGCGGTGGCGCTGGTGGTGGCGCAGGCCGTGCTGGGCGGAATTCGCGTGCTGGAAGGCGATCCGACGGTGTCCGCAACGGCGCATGCGACGCTGGCAGAGATTTTCTTCATGACCGTGGTAGGGCTAGCGTTTTATTTAAGCCCATGGTGGCAGAGCGATTTGCCGCAGCTGGACGATCCGGGGCCGCTGCGCGCGCGAGCGCTGGCCTTCTGGACCACGGCGGCAATTTTTGTGCAGATCGTGTTGGGCGCGGCGTTTCGTCACGGGGCGATTGGGCTGGTGCCGCATTTGATCGGCGCGGGCGTGGTGACGGTGTTGGTGGTTTGGACCGGGCGCGTGGTGAAGCGACGATTTCGCGAGGTGCGGGCGCTGCGGCGTGCGGTGGCGCTGTTGCATTCAGTTTTCGGCTTGCAGATTTTGCTGGGATTTGGCGCGTGGTGGGCGATGACGTCGGCAATTGCGGCGGTGCAGCCGACGGCGGCGTTTGTGACTCTGACGGTGGCGCACGTGATGGGCGGAGCGCTGACGCTGGCCTCGTCAGTGCTGCTGATGTTGACGTGCTTCCGGCTGATTCGGCCGGCGGGAGCCGAAGTGGCCGAGTCGGTACATTCTCATGCGGGAGCGGCGCAATGAACGAGTTGCGCGCCGACGCGATCTCCGGCACGGAACGGCCGTGGGCGTATGTGGTGCTCACGAAGCCGGACGTCACATTCCTGGTGGTGATCACCACGCTCGCGGGATTTTATCTGGGTTCGCGCGGGCCGATTGACTGGGTGCTGATGCTGAATACGGTGCTGGCCACCACGCTGGTGGCGGGCGGCACTGCGGCGCTGAATCAGTACGTGGAGCGCGAACTCGACGCCGTGATGCGGCGCACAGCGGCGCGGCCGCTGCCTACAGGACAATTGCACCCCCGCGAAGTACTGATTTTCGGACTCACAACGATCGCGCTGGGCGCGGCCTGGCTGGCGATTGCGGCGAACGTGCTGGCGGCTCTGGTGGCGCTGGCAACTTCGGTGCTGTATTTGGGGCTGTATACGCCGCTGAAGACGCGAACCACGCTATCGACGGCGGTGGGCGCGATTCCCGGCGCGCTGCCTCCACTGATCGGATGGGCTGCGGCGCATGGGTCGCTTTCGGTTGGCGGTTGGGTGCTGTTTGCGATTCTCTTCTTCTGGCAGTTTCCGCATTTCATGGCCATTGCGTGGATGTACCGGCAGGATTACGCGCGCGCGGGAATTCGGATGTTGCCGGTGGTGGACGAGAAGGGCAACGCGACGTTCCGGCAGATTATTTGCGCGTCGGCGATTCTGGTGTGGGTGAGCGCGCTGCCTTCGATGATCGGCATGGCCGGAATTTATTACTTTTTCGGAGCGCTGATTCTGGGAATGGTCCTGCTGCAAGTGGGGCTGTGGGCCAATCGTTCGCGGACGAATCTGCGCGCGAAATGGCTGATGCACGCCACCGTGGCGCACATCCCGATCCTTCTGCTTTGGCTGGTCCTCGATAAGCTGACAGTGCAATGAAGGTCGACGCCGGAAGCGCCGCGCGCGGGCCGATTTTCGCTCGCGCGACGGATGCGCGGCACGCCGTCCGATGACGCCGATCCCGCTCAGGTCAATTCCGAAAATCGACGCGACGCTGAACGCCATCTGTGCGGTTTTTTTGGTCTGCGGATATTTTTTCATCCGGCGGCGCAAAATCGCGTGGCACCGGGCGTGCATGATCACTGCGTTCGGCGTGTCGATTGCTTTCCTCGTGCTGTATCTCTACTTTCACGATCACGCGGGGGTGATTCGCTTCAGCGGACAGGGATGGATTCGTCCGGTTTATTTCACGCTGCTGGTTTCGCACACGATTCTGGCGGCGGCGATCGTGCCGTTGGTTTTGATTACGCTGTGGCGCGCGCTGAGCGAGCGATTCGACAAGCACCGGGTGATCGCGCGATGGACGCTGCCGATCTGGCTCTACGTGTCGGTGACGGGCGTGGTGGTCTACTGGCTGCTGTATGTGAAATACACTCCGATTTGGCCAGCCTGAAGAACACGGCAGGGCGCGAACGAGCCAAGTACGGTCACCTTCCTTAGTCAGGGCAAGCGGGCACGGCGTGCGGTGCCCCTACAGAGCAAAAAACATACCCTTCGAGGCTGATTTCGAGGATTATTTGTACGAAAGGACGGCTTGGCCGTTGACGATTTGAACGTCGCTAATGTCGTCTGGCAAGCGCAGCTTCTCGCGATTTTCCGGCGAAGCCATCATTTTTTCCACGGCTGAGGCCAGCACCGAGGCGGGAAGCGGCATCGAGCCGAGTTTCCCCGCCACAGGCTCGAAATCGAGGTAGCCGTCCTTGGCTCCTACGTGGCCGTCGAGTTCGAGCGAGACGTCCTTCCCGTGGAGGTTGTAAACCACGTAGGCCTTTACGAGGTCGCCGTCCATATCGACCTTGACGTCTTTCACGTCGGATTGAATGTCCTCAATTGTTGGCTGGTCCGTCGCGTCATCCGGCGATGTGGAGGCGACGCTCGGATCCGCGGAAGGACTAGCGCTGGATGTCGATGGGACCATATTGGCTGGGCCCTGGGAGCCGGTCGAATTCGAAGGTTGCGCTTCAGATGAATGCGGCATGTTCTGGGTCAGATAAGAGTTCAGCTCGGTGCTGTTCAGCTGGACCTGCGCCGGCCGGCCTTCGGCCTTGGCCTGATCGGCGGCGGAAAATTTCAATTCGGCGCGGGTGGCGGCGCCGGGGTCGTAGGGGACGTCGGGGGGCGGCGATTTCCGCAGCACTAACCCCAACGTGAACGCTACGCT
>JASHRI010000497.1 GCA_030037435.1 Candidatus Acidiferrales bacterium
ACTCGATAGTGAGAGACTGTCTGCCCGACCAAGGGCTGGGGAGCGGCCATGGCGCAAACATCTTAGGAGCGGTTTACCTGCAAGTCAACGAAGCCTTAAGACCTTCTGATATGTCTCTATTGCAGCTTGGCGTATTCGGATTTGGCCTGCTTGAGGATGGGAACGTCGGGGTCGGCGTGCGCCCAAAGCGTGAGGAAGTCCTGATATGCCGCCTTGGCTTTGGCGGTGTCGCCTTGCGTCGCGTAGGCACGCGCAAGGCCCAGGTGCGCGAGCGCGCCGATCGGTTCATTCGCGACGATGTATGGGTAGTTCAAAATCTTCTGAAACTCGGCAATCGCCGCCGCCGGCTGCTTCGCCGCCAATTCCGCTTCGCCGCGAAGATAAACCGGATAGCCGGCGAACGTGAATTCCGTGTTGGACTCGCCGAACTCATAGGCGCGGCTCACTTCCAAATCCTGAATGGCCTGACCGGAGTCGCCGCTCCGCAGCGCGGTAGCGGCGCGAGCCATGGGAAGATAATCTGACTGGACCTTTGTATCCGACGGGAAATTCTTGTTCAGCTCATCTTCCAGGCGCGCGGCCTGCGCCGAATCTCCCGCGAGCGCGAACGCGATGGCCGCAAAACCATCTACCTGTCTGCCATTGGTACGCGCGACGGCAGCCTGTGCGTCCTGCTTTGCCAAGGAATCTTCGCCGGCGAGCGCTTCGCGGATCGCCGCGTGCGCCTGGTATTCGGCCGCGGCTTCCGTCCGGCTGCCGCGCTCGGCGGAATCGCTGGCGCGTTGCGTGAGGTCTCGACTTTGCGCCATCTGCCCGTTGTATGCCGCGGTTTCAGCTTCAAGGAACAGAATTTGATCGTCGATTCCCGGGGAACCTGTTGCGCGGGCGACATCCTTGGCCATCCCGGCTTCGTCGTGCTGGAGAAAATCCACCACGTATAGCACTAGCGCATTCCACGGCGAGTCCAGGTTTTTTTTGTGCGCATCCTGAACCGTCGTCTTGGCTTGATCCAAGCGGTTCGTCCAGAGATATCCGTAAGCCAAGTTCACCCAATTATTCGAGCTGCCAGGATTAATGCTCAGGGCCTGCTGCGCCGCGTCAAAAGACTTCTGGTAGTCTCCCAGCGCGCCATTAATAATCCATAGCCAGCCCGGGGAATCCTCATCCCGAGGATACGTCTGCGCGAATAGCTCGTACGAGCTGCGAGCCGCCTCCAGATTTCCGGGAACTGTGTACAGATAGAAGGAGGTGATCGCAAGCTGTTCGTGTTCGCTGGCCTTGCCTCGCAGCTCGTACGCTTTGCCGGCATTTTCGGCGGCAAGATCGCTCTCTTCCAAAGGGAAGTAGCTCTCAGCCAGTCGTTCGTAGGCCATGGCGAAATTCGGATCCAGTCTGACGGCTCTTTGGAAGTCCGAGACGGCCGCGGTGAAATCGTTCGTCACATCAAACTGTTGTTTGCCAAGAGCATAGGCTTGGAGAGCTTCCAGCGATGGCGTGGTTACATCTTCCACAGGCGCGTCGTGCTTCTGGACGGAGGCCAGGGATTCCCCGAGCTTGGCTCGCAACTGGGTTGTGGCTTCGCCGAGTGCGCTGAGCACTTGTTCTTTCCCGTTTGCCGTGGCTTGCTCTCCGGCCAGCAAATCGCCGTTTTGGCAGTTGACGGCTTTCAGTCCCAGAACGTACTGCGCGCCCAAGCTGGCGACCGAGCCTTCGATGACGGCCGCGCCTCCGGCGCGTTGGCAAATCTGTTGTGCCAAATCGCCGGTCAGCTTGGCGTTTGCGGGCTGTTCCATAAGGCGAAGGGTGGAGGCGATTTCTTCATCGGATATCAGATTCAGATACGGCGATTGCTGAAGCTGAACCGAGAGACCCTCGCGCAGCGTGCCGTCGAAGACGGGATCGCCTGTGGTGTTGGTAAAATCGGCGATGACGATCGAATCTTTGCTGGTAAGAACCGGCGCGCGATGAAAATAGAAATACGCACCAACAGCGAGCGCGGCGATCACAACCGCCGCAGCTCCAGCACCGATCCATCGCCATATTTTCGATTTTGGTGGCACTGCGACCGTTGCGGTGCGTGTGGCGGCGGCTGGCGGGACGCGCGAATCGGAAATTTGCGATGGTAGAGCTGCACTGGCGCCGGAATCCATCTCGCGCTTGAGCCGCTTCAGATCGGCGCGGATTTCGGCGGCGCTCTGAAAGCGCAATTCTCGGTCCTTTTCAAGGCACTTGTTGATGAGGTCTTCGAGCTTGGGGGGCAAATCCGGATTCATGCGCGACGGAGGAACGGGAGCGCGGTTGAGAATCGACTCGAAGATGACGCCTGAACTTTCTCCCCGGAAGGCAACTGTGCCGGTGACCATCTCATAAAGCACGGCACCAAAGGAGAAGAGGTCGGTGCGCGCGTCGAGATCCTTGGCCCGCACTTGTTCGGGAGACATGTAAGCAACTGTGCCGAGCGTAGAGCCGGGGCTGGTAAGATTCGGATCGTCAATCGTCGCCATCGTCGCGCTCGCAGGTCCGACTCGGCTTGGCGGCCCCACCGGCGTCACTTTGGCGAGCCCGAAATCGAGAATCTTGGCGTGGCCACGGTCGGTGACAATGATGTTCGCCGGCTTGATATCCCGATGGACGATTCCCTTCGAATGCGCGGCATCGAGGGCGTCGGCGATCTCGATGGCAAGAGAAACGACGTTTTCAAGCTCCATGGGACGCCCGGAGATGCGGTGCCTAAGCGTCACGCCTTCCAGAAATTCCATCGATATGAACGAGCGGTCCTCGTGTTTGCCAATTTCGTAGATCGTGCAGATATTGGGATGATTCAGGGCGGAGGCGGCGCGCGCCTCACGGCGGAAACGTTCGAGCGCCTGGGGATCTTTGGCGAGATCATCGGGAAGGAATTTCAGCGCGACGAAGCGGCCGAGCTCGGTATCCTCGGCCTTGTAGACGAGACCCATGCCGCCGCCACCGAGCATTTCCGAGATTTTGTAGTGAGAAACGGTGCGACCAATGAAGGAATCGGGCTCGGGCACGGGGGCTTATCGTAGTCTGCGTGGCTGAAGCAGTCAATAATCGCCGAGTCTAAGTCGCAGACGAGAGGCTTAGTGTTTTTGAGCGCGGCTACACTTCGTCGCCGGCGTTGGGTTCGAGACCGGGAGAGATGCGCTCGATGCACGCGCCGACGGCGCGAAGCTTTTCCTCGATGCGCTCGTAGCCGCGGTCGATGTGGTAGACGCGGTCGATGGTGGTGGTGTTGCTGGCAACGAGGCCGGCGAGGACCAGGCCTGCGCTGGCGCGAAGGTCGGATGCCGTGACGGGCGCGCCGCTGAGCGGCGACGGGCCGGTGACGATGGCGGAATTGCCGTCGATCAGAATGTTGGCGCCCATGCGAATCATTTCGCTGGCGTGCAACATTCGGTTTTCGAAGATGGTTTCGCGGATGTGCGAGACGCCGTCGGCCTGGGTGGCGAGGGCCATGAATTGCGCCTGCATGTCCGTGGCGAAGCCGGGATATTCCTCGGTAGTGAGGTCAGCGGCGACGAGCTTTCCCGAGCCGCGCACGCGCAGGCCGGCGGCGCCATCAGAAAAATGCTCGCAGCGAATATCGACGCCGCAGGACTTGAGTTTGTCGATGATGGCGCCGAGGTGGCGCGGTTCGCAATGCGTGAGCAGCAGATTGCCGCGCGTGATCGCTGCGGCGACGATGAAGGTGCCAGCCTCGATGCGGTCGGGAATGACGGCATGCTCGGCGCCGTGCAATTGTTCGACGCCCTCAACGCGAATGGTGGGCGTGCCGGCGCCTTCGATTTTCGCGCCCATTTTTGCGAGCAAGGCGGCGAGATCGGGAATTTCGGGTTCGAGGGCGCAATTTTCCAAAATGGTTTCGCCCTGGGCGAGGACGGCGGCGGTGAGAATGTTTTCGGTGCCGGTGACCGTAATTTTCGGGAAACGGAAGGTGGCGCCGCGCAGGCGCTTGGCGCGAGCCTCGACGTAACCGTGATCGACGTGAATCGTGGCACCGAGTTTTTCAAGTGCCTGAATGTGAAGGTCGATGGGACGGGCGCCAATGGCGCAGCCGCCCGGCAGGGAAACGCGAGCGTAGCCGAAGCGCGCGACCAGAGGACCCAGAGTGAGCACCGAAGCGCGCATGGTTTTTACGAGTTCGTAGGGCGCTTCGGCGTGCGATACCGTCTGAGCCTGGATGACGAAGGAGCTGGGCGGAATATCCGGGCTCTCGACGCGGCAGCGCATGTGCGCGAGCAGCTTGGCCATGGTGATGATGTCGCGCACGTGCGGAATATTTTCGAGGCGAACGGGGTCGGCGGTGAGCAACGCGGCGGCCATGGCGGGCAGCGCGGCATTTTTCGCGCCGCTGATGCGGACGGTGCCTTCGAGCTTGCGTCCGCCGGATATTTTGAACTGGTCCATGCCGTTCTCCGCCTATCTTCCGATCCTGCGCGCGGACCGGTGCTGCAACCGCGAGAGCGCCTGGCGCACGTTGCCGCCGGCTTCCGCGACGGCTCGGCGTGCGACGCTTGAGTCTGCGCCGGTTTTGAGCATCACAAGGGCGGCGGGCAAATCGTGTCGCGCGCGACGCAGTGCGTGTGCGGCGGTAGACGCATCGACACCCGCCGCTTCCTCCAAAATGCGCGCCCCTCGCCGCTGCAACTTCCGATTTGTCAACGCCACGTGGATCATCCAGTTTTCATAAACCCTGCCGGTGCGAACCATCGCGGCAGTGGAGAGCAAATTCAAAACCAATTTCTGTGCCGTGCCAGCCTTTAGGCGCGTTGAGCCAGCGACGACCTCGGGCCCAGTATCCGGCGCAATGGCGATGCGCGCCTGACGCGCCAGAGGCGAGCGGCGATTGGAGGTGACTCCAACAGTGACCGCTCCGCGACGGCGCGCAAATTCGAGCGCGCCCAGCACGTAGGGCGTCGTGCCGCTAGCTGACAGCCCCACAACGACATCTTTGGCCGACAGGCCCGCTCGACGAAGGTCGCGCGCGCCATTGGGCGCGGAATCTTCCGCACCTTCGGATGCATGCCGCAGCGCCCTGGGACCGCCGGCGATGATTGCCTGAACCATTTTCGCGGGCGTGCCGAACGTCGGCGGACATTCGGCGGCATCGAGCACCGCGAGACGTCCACTGGTGCCGGCGCCGACATAAAACAGGCGACCACCGCTGCGAAATGCTTGGGCGATGGCGTCGACAGCGCGGGCGATGCGCGGCAGTTCGCGGCGAACAGCCGAGGCCACGCGGGCGTCCTCTCGATTCAGGGTGCGCAGGATTTCGAGCGTCGATTTGCGATCGAGCCCGCACGAGCGGGGATTGCGCTGCTCTGTCCTGACGGTTCTCAAGGAACGCCTAGCCCTAACTAGCGATTATAGCGGGAGGCGCGAGCCTCGGGATGCGAGCGCGGCAGATTTCGAGGTAATTGTGCTGAGGGAGTTATGGTGCAGTGCCTTGGGTGATATCAAGGCCTAGGCCCTGGCAAATGGCGTCGTGGACGGCGGGGCGGACCTGGCGGATCTTTTCGTTGTCGCGGGTAGGATGCACGCGATTGGTGAGCAGGATCACGAAAAGCTGGCGGACTGGATCGATCCAGAGGGAGGTGCCGGTAAAGCCTGTGTGGCCATAGCTTTTCGGCGAGAAATAGCCGCCGGAGGAGGAGGGTTGCGTCGGGACATCCCAGCCAAGGGCGCGGGCGGTGGCGAAGACCGTTTGGCGGGCCGTGAATTCGTCGATTGTGGAGCGCGAGAGCAGGCGGTGGTGGGCGTAGATGCCGCCGTTGAGCATCATTTGGGCGAAAGCGGCGAGATCGCCCACTGCGGAAAATAAGCCGGCATGACCTGCGACGCCGCTCATGACCCAGGCGTTTTCGTCGTGGACTTCGCCATGGACGAGACGCTTACGGAAATATTGGTCGCGCTCGGTCGGAGCAACTCGCGCGCGAAGGCTGCGCGGCGGATTGAAAAAAGACGCCTTCATGCCGAGCGGGATGAAAATTTCGCGCTGGGCGAAGGTTGCGAGCGATGCGCCGGCGAGCGATTCGATAACTTTGCCAAGAAGGATGAAGCCGAGGTCAGAGTAGACGATTTCCCCGCTGGGCTCGCGTTCAAGCGGCTGCGCCATTACACGAGCGAGAAGCTCACGTTCATTCCTGCCGTGTTTGAAAAAATCCTCATGCGCGGGCAGGCCGGAATCATGCAGCAAAAGCATGCGGACCGTGATGCGCGCGCGCCAATGCGGATCGGGATCGGATTTCGCAGCAGCCGCGAAGGCAGGAAGATAGCGCGAGACCGGAGTGTCGAGCTCGAGCTGGCCTCGCTCGGCGAGCATCATGGCGGCGGTGGTGGTGACGACGGGCTTAGTGAGCGAGGCGACGTCATAAATTGTGTCCCTTGTGACGTGTGGAGATTTTGGGGCATAGGTGAGCGAGCCGAAAGGATGAACGGCGAGTTTGTTTCTCCAACCGACGGCCAGAATGCCTCCGGGGAAAGCACTCTCGCGCACCGCGCGACCAAGCAGATCGTAAGCGGGCTTGAGGCGGCCAGAAATATCGGCGTCAGCGGGAAACAGCGTCATCGGTTTGGCGGCGATGCTGAGTCCTGAGCCATGCTCGACTGCGCCGGGAACGGCAACTGGAATTTTTCCGGCGATCGGGACTTGGCCGAACAGGGCGCGCGCCGCTGCGCGCTGCGAGACGCGATTGGTGGAAAACTCGGCGAGCCAGGTTTTGGCACTCGGAAAACGGCTGATCAGGTAGGGGCTGCCGAACGCGAGGACTGCGACGGGTTTGCCCGCAGCGAGAAGTTGGTGGACGAAGGCGCGCTGATCGTCTGGAAAGGCGACGTGGCCTTTACGATCGGCGACGCGTACGAAAAGAGCCGCGACGACGATATCGTGCGAATCGGGCGGCGGTAAGCGAAGATTCGAAACGGTTTTGAAGTGCGTGTCGGCGCGCAGAACGGTGAGCGAATCGACACGCGGGCGAATCTCGGGTTCGAGGGCTTCCGCTGGGCACGGATCCGGGTCGGCGGAAAGCGCGACGAGGAGGACTCGCAACGGGCGCGCGGAATCGAGCGGAAGCATACGCTGCGCGTCACGAAGGAGGGTGACGGCTCGGTCAGCGATGTGCTGCGCCTGGGCCGTGAAACCAGGGCTAGCGAAGGTTTCGTTGAGACGGCTGACATCGACGAAGCGATTGACGTTGAGCTTGAGACGGGCCTTGGCCGCGAGAATTCGGCGGACGGATGCGTCGATGCGCGCTACGGGAATGCGGCCCGACTGGATTGCGTTTTCAAGAGCTGCGAGAGCGGCATCGGGCACGGGCGGCATGAGGAGAATGTCCGCACCCGCCTCGATGGCGCGGACGGCAGCCTCACCCGGCGGGTACTGCGAAGTGATGGCGCCCATTTCCATGGCATCAGTGATGATCAGCCCGCGAAATTTCATTTGATCGCGCAGGAGGCCGGTGAGGATGTTGCGCGAAAGCGTGGCAGGAAGAGCGCAATCGGGCTCGAAGGCAGGGACGGCAAGATGGCCGGGCATGATCGAGCGGACGCCTGCGTCGATCGCGGCGCGAAAAGGAATGAGTTCGTTATTTTCGAGTTCGGCTCGACTGCCTGGCACGGTGGCGAGAGCGAGATGCGAGTCGACGGTCACGTTGCCGTGACCGGGAAAATGCTTGGCCGTGGCGAGGGCGCCATTCGATTCGACGCCGCGAACGAATTCGGTGACATAGGACGCGACGTCCCGCGGGTTTTCACCGAACGAGCGGAAATTGATGATCGGGTTGTCTGGATTGTCGTTGACATCGGCATCGGGCGCGAAGATCCAGTGAACGCCTGCGGCGCGGGATTCGATGGCAACAGATTTTCCGGCGGCGTAGGCGAGTTGTGGATCGCCGGCAGCTGCGATCGCCATAGCGGAGGGGAAGGAGGTGCCTTCGTCGAGACGCATGCTCGTGCCAGACTCGAAATCGGCGCCGACGATCAAGGGAATACGCGCGAGGCGCTGCAGTTCATTGGTGATGACGGCGGTGGGATAGACCTGGCTGCGCCTGATGCCGAGCGCGCCGCGCGACGTGGCGAGAATCAGGCCGCCGACATGGTTTTTCCGCACGTGATGCAACGTTTCGCGATACTCGGGACTTTCGGCAGACGCGAACGCACCGAAATAGGGAACCATCAGCAACTGGCCCAGCTTCTCGCGGAGTGTCATTTTCCGGAGAGTTTTATCGACCCAGGCGGATTCGGATGCCGAGCGCCGAGGAGACGGGCGAGAAGATTTTTGCGCGCGGGCGGAAGATTTCATGAGTGGGAGCAGGGCCGAGGCAATAGGCCGGACTTACACGCGACGTTGATTCGGGTCATCGCGCTCGACGACTGCATTCGAGGGCAGTATATAGCAGGCGTTTGACGGGTCACAACGGACGCGCTTGGACGTGTTTCGTTACCGTTCTCAGTGTAGTCACGGAGATCGAAACGTTTCGCGAGATGCGCGAAAAGTATCTGCTGTATCATGGGGCTTGATCATGGAAATCGAATCATCGGTGGCGAGCGCAGGGCGCCCGAAGGCATGGCTGGCATGGAGCAGCGGCAAGGACAGCGCGTGGACGCTGCACACGCTGCGGGAATCGGGGGAAGTAGACGTGGTGGCGCTGCTAACGACGGTGAATCGAAAGTACGAGCGAGTGGCAATGCATGCGGTGAGAGAGAGCCTGCTTGAAATGCAAGCGGCCGCGGCGGGATTGCCTTTGGTGAAGGTGGCGATTCCGTCGCCATGCCCGAACGAGGTTTATGAGCGGGCGATGAGCGAGGCGATGGCGCGGGCGAGGGCGGAAGGAGTGTGGCACGTTGCGTTTGGCGACTTGTTTCTCGAAGATATTCGCGGGTACCGAGAGAAGCAGCTTGCTTCGTGCGGCATGGTTCCCATCTTTCCGTTGTGGCTGAAAGATACCCGCCAGCTTGCGGAGGAGATGATCGCGGGCGGACTGTTGGCGCACCTTACATGCGTGGACCCGAAAAAGCTGGGCCGAGAATTCGCCGGCCGCCGATTTGACGCGGACTTGCTCGAGGCGCTGCCGCCCGGCGTCGATCCATGCGGCGAAAACGGCGAGTTTCACACCTTTGCCAGCGCGGGGCCGATGTTTGACCGGCTGATTGAAGTGAAGCGGGGCGAGATCGTGGAACGCGATGGATTTGTGTTCGCGGATCTGCTGCCGCAGGGGGCCGCGGCCAGCGCAGCCTGAAGAAGAAAACGGCGAGCCTGCGGCGGGATACTACGATGCGCATTTGTTCGTTATTGCCCTCGGCGACGGAAATTCTCTATGCGATTGGCCTGGGGGATTCGATTCTTGGCGTGAGCCACGAGTGCGATTTCCCGGCGGACGCGGCGACGAAACCGTCGCTGCTGCGGCCGCGCGTGGACACGCGGGCGACGCCAGCGGAAATCGACCGGCAAGTGGGCGAGATCATCGCGAGGGGCGAAAGCATTTATGCGGTCGATGCGGAATTGCTGAGTTCGCTCGACCCGGATTTGATCGTGACGCAGGACTTGTGCCACGTGTGCGCGGCATCGCCGGACGATCTGGCGACGGCGCTGACGCGTTTTCCAAGGCAGCCGCAGGTACTGTCGCTAACGCCTCGGTCGATCGCGGAAGTTTGGGACGACATTCGGCGCGTCGGCGCAGCGACGGGACGCAGCGGTGAAGCGGAAACGGTGGCGGCGCGGTGTGCGAAACGAGTGGCGGCGGTGGAAGCCATTGCGGCGGGCGCGTCGAAGCGGCCACGCGTGGCGTGCTTGGAATGGCTGGATCCGTTCTATGTGGGCGGCCATTGGGTGCCGGAAATGGTGGCGAAAGCGGGAGGAACGGACGTGCTGGGGCGCGCCGCAAAGCCGTCGTTTCGCGTGACGGCGGAGGAGATTGAGGGGTCACGTCCGGAAGTGATCGTGGTGATGCTTTGCGGATATGACGCCGCACGCAACGCGGCGGAATTTGCGTCGGCCCGGCTGTCAGAGACATGGAAGGATTTGCCAGCGGCTCGCGAAGGGCGAGTCTATTCAGTGAACGCGAGCAGCTATTTTTCGCGGCCGGGCCCACGGCTGGCGGACGGCGTGGAGCTACTGGGAGAAATTATTCATCCTGAGCTGTTTGCAGGAATCGCGCCGGAAGGGAGCTGGCGCAGATTGTAAGCGCGCGTCCCGCACACATTCAGCACGTTAAAGGAGCCAATGCCACATCAGATAGCTGCTTCGGACGCAACATACTTTCTGGGGTTCGACGGAGGCGGAACGAAGACGGAGTGCGTGCTGGCGGATACGGAGGAGCAAATCGTGGGCCGCGCGTTTGCCGGTCCGTCGAATCCATTACGCAGCGGGTACACGCGGGCGTGGTTTGCGCTGAGCGAAGCGGCGGATGCGGTGCTGAGCAGGCAAAAGATTTCCGCAGGGCACATTCGCGGAATTTGTGCGGGGCTGGGAGGCGCGGGCCGACGTGGCGTGGTGCGGCGCGCTACGAATTTTTTCGAGCAAGGATTTCCGAACGCGGAGGTTCGGGTGACGACCGACCTGGAAATCGCGCTGGAAGGGGCATTCGGCGCGGCGGAGGGAATCATACTGCTGGCGGGGACGGGCTCGGCTGCGTTTGGACGGGACGCAAGCGGCCGGACGGCGCGCACTGGCGGGCGAGGTCCGTGGTTCAGTGACGAAGGCAGTGCGTTTGACATTGGGCGCACGGCTTTCCGGGCTGTCTCGCACGCGGAGGAGGGACGCGGTCCCGCGACGATGCTGAGTGAGAAGCTTTTGGAGTGGCACCGGGCACGCGATTGGGATTCGCTGCTTGAACAGGTAGCGAAGAATCCAGACGACGTGTTTCCAAAGACGTTTCCGCTGGTTGCGGAACTGGCGGACAAAGGAGATGCGGTTTCGCGGACGATCCTTGCGTCGGCGGCTGGGTCGCTTGCCGAACTGGTGGCGTGCACCGCGAAGGATTTGGGTTGGTGCGAGCGAGACGTGCCGGTCGCGAAGGTTGGGGGCGTTCACGGCCGCTCGAAGTATTTCGATTTGGCGATCGAGGAAGAAGTGAAAAAAGCGGTTCCGCGCACACGTTGGGTGACGGTCACGACTTCGCCGGCAGAGGCTG
>JASHRI010000498.1 GCA_030037435.1 Candidatus Acidiferrales bacterium
GAATAAGGTCGTGTACTGATGCGCGTCGTGCCGCTCACGAAGCCGGTCGAAGAAAAGCTGCTCGGTTCGCGACGCGCCAGCAGCCTCGACGCACACCGCGTCGCGCGCCGCATCGTCGATGATGTGCGCCGGCGCGGCGACGCCGCGCTTTTTGCGTGGACCAAGCGCCTCGATGGCCTGAAGCTTGCACCACGAAACCTGTGGGTCAATCGCGCCGAGTTCTCGCAGGCGCGAAAGCAAGTTTCGCGCGAACTGATCGCGGCCATCGATCATGCCGCGCGCAACATTCGAGCCGTCGCGCGCCGCCAGAAACCGCCCGAATGGATGGTCGCCGTCGAGCCGGGCGTGCGCGCGGGACAAACCGTTCGCCCGATCCAATCCGTCGGCTGCTATCTTCCCGGCGGACGCTTTTCGCTCGTTTCCACGCTCTTGATGACGGTGATACCGGCTCAAGAGGCGAGCGTGCGTCAAATCGTGGTCACCAGTCCCCAGCCAGGCGCTGCTTTGCTCGCTGCCGCTGACCGACTCGGTGTGCGCTCGGTTGCTCGGGTTGGCGGCGCGCAGGCAATCGCGGCGCTCGCGTATGGAACGCGATCGATTCCGCGCGTCGACAAGATCTTCGGACCCGGTAATCGATTTGTCACCGCGGCCAAGCAGATCGTCAGCACTGATTGTGCAATCGACATGCTCGCCGGGCCGACCGAAGCGGTAGTCATGGCCGACCAGGGAAATCCACGGTTCATCGCCGCGGATTTGATCGCGCAGGCCGAACACGATCCCGACGCGACAGCCCTCTTCGTCACCACTTCCGCGCAGCTTGCTCGTGCCGTGGCCGCCGAAATCGATAAGCAGCTCGACGAATTGCCGGCTACGAACCTCGCGCGACGCTCGCTCGGGAAACAAAATGGAGTATTGCTCGCGCCGAACCTGCAAGCAGCGATCCGGTTCGTCAATCGATATGCACCGGAGCATCTGAGCCTGCCTCGACAAGCACGCAATCTGCTGCCTCAGATCGAATCTGCCGGCAGCATATTTCTTGGCGACTGGAGCGCCCAGACGTTCGGCGACTATGCCAGCGGCACGAACCACGTGTTGCCGACGAACGGTGCGGGCCGCACCAGAGGAGGGCTCTCCGTCGCCGATTTCGCGAAATGTATCAGCGTGCAAGAGGTATCGCGCGCCGGAGCGCGGCACCTCGCACCAGTGGCCAGTGAATTCGCGCGTGCGGAAAATTTGACGGCGCATGCGCGGTCCGTAGAGGTGCGACTGTGAAGATGGCCGTCCCAGTCCGGCGCGCTGTCGAGCGGATGCGTGCCTACCATCCTCCGCTCGAAGGACGCACGAACAAATTGCGGCTCGATTTCAATGAGAACCCAATCGGCTGCTCGCCCGCGGTCCGTCGCGCGCTCGCCAAATTGAGTTCGGCTTCGATTTCGTCCTATCCGGAGCAGGAGACGGTTCGCCGTCGCATTGCTCGGCACTTCGGTGTGCAGCCGCAGGAGTTGCTGCTAACCAATGGCACCGACGAGGCGCTCAGCCTGGTCGTAAACACCTTTGTCGAGTCGGGCGATCGTGTGCTGCTCGTCGAACCAACCTACGCGATGTACCGTTTCTACTCGGAATTGGCGGACGCGAAGGTCGCGTCTGCACGCTACGACGCGGAAATGCGTTTTCCCTGGGACGAAGTATTGACTGTATTAAAGACGGCGCCGCGCGTCTTCTTTCTTCCGAATCCAAACAGCCCCACGGGCAACTTGCTGGCGCCCGAAGAGCTGCGTCGCATTCTGCGAGCGTCTCCTCGGACGATGGCTGTGATCGACGAGGCTTATTTCGAATTTTCGGGGCTCACCGTGATTCCCTGGATTCGCCGCTACCGGAATCTGATTGTCACGCGCACATTTTCGAAGACTGCGGGCCTTGCTGGTCTGCGGCTCGGCTGCATCTTTGTCCATCGAGAATTGGCCGCGATTATGAGGAAGGCGCAATCACCGTATCCGGTGAACGTCGCCGCGCTCGCCGCCGCTGAAGCCGCAATCGGCGATCGCCAATTCATCGCCACCACGGTGCGCGAAGTTCGTCGGGGCCGGCAGGAATTGGAGCGCGGCCTCGCGCGTCTTTGCGTGCGCTGTTTTCCCAGCGCCGGAAATTTCGTGCTCGTGCATTTCGGCGCCCGCGCCAAAAAAGTCGTCGCCGCGCTTGAGCGCAAAGGGATCCTGCTCCGCGACCGCTCGAGCGACTTTGGCGGAGAAGGCTACGTCCGCATCACGCTCGGAACCCTCGCCCAGACGAAGCGCCTGCTGCGCGAATTGGAAAAAGCCCTATGAGAAAGGCACGTTTGCGTCGCGCGACCAAGGAGACGGATATCCGGCTATCGTTAAATCTTGATGGCCGGGGGAAGTCGCAGATTACTACAGGCATTCGATTCTTCGACCACATGCTGGAACAGATCGCGCGGCATGGAGCTCTCGATCTCGATCTTTCAGCGCGCGGCGACCTCGACGTGGATCAACACCACACCGTGGAAGACGTCGGCATCGCCTTGGGAGATGCCGTGAAAAAGGCGCTTGGATCGAAGCGCGGAATCCTGCGGGCGGGATATTTTCTGATGCCGATGGACGATTGCTTGGCCGCCGCGGCTCTGGACTTTTCCGGGCGCGCTTACTGCGCGTGCAATTGGAAGATTTCTGCGCCGCGCGTGGGCGATTTTCAGACCGAGCTGATGGAGGACTTTTTCCGTGCGTTCGCGCAGGCGGCTTCGGCCAATGTGCACTTGAAGCTCATGTACGGACGTTCTTCGCACCATCAGGTGGAAGCGATTTTCAAGGCGTTTGCCAAAGCGCTGCGATTTGCCGTCACTCGCGATCGGCAGCTTCAACGAGTTTTGCCTTCTAC
>JASHRI010000499.1 GCA_030037435.1 Candidatus Acidiferrales bacterium
GTGACGCTTACGGCGCTAGATGGTGACAATGACGTAAGTCTCGTTCAGTCCATCGAAGTGCATTACGCGCACACATACAACGCAGACTCGGATTGGCTGCGGGCCACCGCAGCGGCTGGAAGCAACGTCAGAATCGGCGGATTCAGTAACCCGCAGATTCAAGTATTCGACATTACAAATCCGCTTCAGATCACCCAACTGTCAGGGATGATTACCTTAGACGGTTCGGCCTACGACGTGACCCTGCAAGTCCCCGGTTCGCCTGGAACCGACCGCACCCTGCTGGCATTTTCGAGCGATCAAATTTCGGCGCCCGACGCGCTCGCGTTCCATGCGCCCAACAACATCGATCGGGCAACGGGTGGCGCGGACATGATCGTGATCGCGAATCCGAGCTTCGAGTCCAATGTGGCGCCGCTCGTGACTCTGCACGAGTCTCAGGGAACTTCGGTGTCAGTGGTGACTACGGACGAAATCTACGACGCATTCAACTATGGAGAGCACAGCCCGTTTGCTTTGCGCGCTTATCTCCAGTTTGCGGCTTCGGAGTGGCGAACACATCCGCAGGCTTTGCTGCTGGTGGGTGATGCATCCGTTGATCCGCGCAACTATCTGGGATTTGGCGATTTCGACTTCGTCCCCACCCGCATCATCGAAACGGCGGCGCTTAAGACCGCTTCGGACGACTGGCTCACGGACTTCAATCAAACGGGCTTTGCAACGATTCCGACGGGACGGCTGCCTGCTCGCACAGCCGCGGATGCGAATTTGATGGTTTCGAAGATCCTCGGCTATGAGGCAGGTTCCTCGGTCGGAAGTTGGGACCAGCAGGCACTTCTCGTGGCGGATCAGAACATCGGAGCCGACTTCACGGACGAGGCCAATTCTGCGGCAGCCGATTTGCCGTCATCTCTCAACGTGACGAAAATACTTGCCGACGGCCAGGATCCCAGCACCGTTGAGCAGCAGATCGTAACCGCAATCAACAACGGTGCACTTCTCGTGAACTACACGGGACACGGCTCCGAGGAACAATGGTCGTTTACCGATTTCTTTGACGACTCGACCGCCGCGGCGTTGACCAACGGCGACAAGCTGCCAGTATTTTTGTTGATGGATTGTCTGAATGGGCTTTTCCAGGATGTTTATTCGCAAAGTCTGTCTAAGGCGCTGATCCTTGCTCCGAATGGCGGAGCCGTCGCTGTGTGGGCTTCATCTGGATTCACCGTAGCGCCTCCGCAGGGCGCGATGGATCAGGCGCTATTGAGCGTTTGGGCGGCTAATCCGGCCACGCCGATTGGCCAGGCGGTTCTGACCGCGAAAACCGGAGTCACAGACCCGGATGTGCGCCGCACTTGGATTCTCTTTGGCGATCCATTGATGCAGCTACAGCTTCCTGCAGCCCAATCGAGCTCGCCGCAAATCACAACCCGCAGTTCGGCGCAAATGCAAAGGTCGTTCGCATTTCCGCGCCACTAGCTCGCGATTCATGTATTGATCTTACCGTGTCGAGGTGGCATGTTTGGCACCTATGCCCTCGAAGGCTGGCGCTTCCAAATCTCCATTCACCCAGGTCCTTATCGTCCGGACGTCCCGGCGCACCGAACTCAAGGACGTAACGGTTGAAATCGAGTCTCTTGTCGCCGAGTCAGGCTGTAATAGCGGTGTTTGCCATCTGTACGTTCCGCACACGACGGCTGGTGTGCTGATTAATGAAGGCGACGATCCGGCCGTGGCGCGCGATATCGAAGGCACGCTTGATCGTCTGGTGCCTCGCAGCGGAAGTTATGCCCACGCCGAAGGCAACTCTGACTCTCACATCAAAACTGCGTTGATCGGTTCTTCGGAGACTCTGTGGATCGAAAATGGACGAATCATGCTTGGCCGCTGGCAGGCGGTCTTCTTCGCGGAATTCGACGGTCCCCGCACGCGCGAGCTGCGCGTAAAGATCGTTTCCGACGCGGTCCTGTAGCGCTGCGGCCGGATGTAAGTGAGGCCTCGCTCGGGCCACTGCCGCTAGCGTAAAATCCACATCAGAATGACGTTCAAATCGGGATTTGTCGCGATTGTGGGCCGCCCGAATGCGGGCAAGTCTACACTCGTCAACACGCTCGTTGGCCGCAAAGTGGCCATTGTTTCTCCCAAACCGCAAACCACACGCAACCGAATTCAGGGAATTCTGAACCGCGAAGACTCGCAAATTGTTCTGGTCGACACGCCCGGCATTCACAAGCCTTCGAACGTCCTAAGCCGCCAGATGATGGACGAGCTTCAGCACGCCCTCGAAGGCATCGACGCTCTTTCGCTGATGGTGGACGCCTCCGAGGAATTCGGGGCGGGCGACCGCTTCTCCATCGAGTGGGCGCAGCGTTTCCATGGTCCGGTGTTTCTGGTGCTCAACAAGGTCGATCGAGTCAAGAAGCCGCTCTTGCTTCCGCTGATCGACCGGTACCGCCGGCTTGCGGATTTCGAGGAAGTGTTTCCCATTTCCGCGCTCAGCGGAGAAGGATGCGCCGACCTGGCGAACGGCTGGCTATCCCGATTGCCGGAAGCGCCACCGCTTTTTCCGTCGGACCAATTTACGGATCAGCCCGAGCGTTTTCTGGCGGCGGAGCTGATCCGCGAGAAAGCAATCCTGGCAACTCGCGAAGAACTGCCCCACGCCATCGCCGTGCTCGTCGATAGCTTCGACGAGGGG
>JASHRI010000500.1 GCA_030037435.1 Candidatus Acidiferrales bacterium
GCCGCCGGGACCGCTCTTCTGCCAATCGCCCGACGTGCCGAAAGTCTGCGCGGTCACCGTCAGCGCGTTGCCCTTGGTGTTAAAGTTTCCGTTATCGACGATTCCGCAGCTAGGCGCATTCAGGGTTGCGTGTCCATTGATGTTGATTCCCTCAATGCTGCCGTTTGGAGGGCCCAAGGTATACAGGCATCCGCCAGAGGCGTTTGCCCCGCTCAGGTTGGTCGCCACTGCGCGTGAAGTGACAGTTGCTTGATTGATCCCCACGACCCTTTCGAAGTACGTCGGATGAACCATCGCAACAAGGGCCTCTACATAATTCGAGTTGCCACTGTGCGGCCCCGACAGCGGTGGATTATTAATCTGCACGCATATTGTGCCAATGGATGCGCTTGAGCCGCAGCTGCTGACTTGCCCCCCACCGTTGTCCGTGAACCCGTCTAGTGAGGCGGCGTCTTGCGCCCCAGCTACTACGCCCCCCTGGCCGAGGTTGTTCGCACCAGCCAGAGCTGCGGCGTCTGCCGCCGTCTGCTGGATGCGCTTCTCGTAGCGCATTACGCCCATGTCAATTCCGAACCCCATCATCGCCAGCAGAAACACCAAACTTACTGCCACGGTGATTAGCGACTGTCCCGCCTCTCTATTGCGCCTCATCGAGCGCCTCCCCTGTGAGCCGCCTGCGCATGCTCGAGCGGCGACGGAGCCACGGCCTGTCCCCCGGCACCGAAATCCGGGTGTAATCCTTCGGTTACACTTTGCGCGTTCCACGATTTCTGCTCTCGATACTTGCATCCGAGTTTCCAGATCCATCGAGAATCGGCGGCGCGTCGTCAGCCGATGGGATTCACTAGAGATCTAGGAGATTCGAAACTCCTAGGTCGAATTCCGCACACGCGCGCTGCCTGCTACACTTCCCGGGAGTTGCGGCGTCAGTTTTCGCGGCAGCGACCTCAAAATCGAACTCATCAGCCAGTTGTGAGGATATTGCACGACTGCTTGCGCATACGGAACCAATGTCCCATTTCGCTTAATCACCACTGAAGTCAAATCGATCTTTATACAGACAGCGCTTTCGTTCGTCTGGCAGGAATGAGTTGATTCAGCGGCGGGCGCAGTTGCGTCGCATGAGAAGGCCCAGACGAGAACGCCGGAGAAACTGGGACTCGCCGGATTGATGCAGGACGCCTGCCCAAAGCCCGCAGTTACCAAATAGCGCTTCGCCGCCGCGGCCGCGGATTCGACCGAGCATGGAGTACCGCCACAATTCTTCGCGTTCAGAGGGGCGGAAATTGCGGCGTCGGCTGCGGCGCGCGCCGCGTCCGACAGGACCCTCTCGGTTCTCCACTCATTCACGAGATCGACCATAGCCACTATCACCGAAATCGCGAGCAGAACCAGCACGAACAGCCGCGCCGCTCGCGCGCAGATCGCGAAGCAGGTCTGCCGAAAACGCCCGAGATCTACGCCCTCCCAAGATCGGGTACCGTGGCTTCCCCGCTCCAATGGCGTTGTGCCGCTATGATCGGCGTGCATTCATGAGTTTCCGCAAGGCCCATTACACCAGCTTGGTTACAGGAGGAGCTGAGACGTGGGGCGCACCGCCTGGGTGGATGCCGCAAGGCGCGCCCTCCTCTTCCGTCTCCTGAATTCCAAGCTGATTGATCAACCGGTGCAGATATCCCCTGGCAACTCCAAGTGTTCTCGCGCTCTCGGCTTTTCGCCAGCCGCACTCGCGCAATGTGCGGAGAATCAGCCGGCGTTTGAAATCGCGCACTTCTTCCTCGTAGGAGCGGTTGAATGATTGCCCTTCGCAGCTGCCTCCGCCTATTGCGCTGGGCAACTGCTGAATCTCGACGGTCGGTCCTTCTGTGAGTACCACTGCCCGCTGGACGGCGTTCTGCAATTCACGGACGTTTCCCGGCCACGCGTGATCTTCAAGCGCCCGCAAAGCAGTCCGCGAAAATCTTTTGGCTTTCTTCCGGAACTGTTCGGCGGAGACGTCAAGAAAATGCTGCGCCAGCAAAGGAACATCGTCGCGCCGTTCGCGCAAAGGCGGCAGATGCATTTGCACAACGTTCAGCCGGTAAAACAAGTCCTCGCGAAATTTTCCTTCTTGTACCATTTCAGCGAGATTTCGATTGGTTGCGGAAATGACGCGGATATTCACGTGGACTGTGTTGTTGCCGCCCAGCCGTTCGAAGCTCCGCTCCTGTAAAACGCGAAGCAGTTTGGGCTGTAGGCCGAGAGCCAAGTCACCGATTTCATCCAGAAAGAGCGTGGACTGATCGGCCGCTTCAATCCGGCCGCGGCGCATCGCGAAAGCGCCCGTGAACGCCCCCTTTTCGTGCCCGAACAGCTCGTCCTCGATCAGATTTTCCGGAAGGTTGGCGCACGAAAACGCGACCAGCGGGCGTGCTTGCCGGGCGCTAAGTTGATGGATGGCACGTGCGAGGAGTTCCTTGCCTGTGCCGGTTTCTCCAGTAATCAGTACGTTTACGTCGCACGGAGCGATCTTCCGAGCGAACGCAAAAAGGTCCTGCATTGCCGAAGACGTCCCAAGTAGCTCGTGCAGCCTTCTCGACGATTGAGCGCTTGCCTTCAGCCTCTCGACCTCCTCTAGGGCGCACTGAAAGCGGTGCGCACGAAGCAACACAAGTCGGAGTTCGGTGATGTTGGGGGGATTGGTAACCGTATCGTAAGCGCCGCGCTCGATCGCGTGAAAGGCAGCTCTGCTTTGGCCTTCGTCACAAAGCGCGACGATGGCAGGAGCTGATGGTATAGCTCTTATTTGATCGAGCCACGCGAGCTTGGGCTCCAAGTCGTCCTTGCCGTTGACCGAGCGCAGATCAAGTAGAACAGCGTCGTACCAGTTTTGAACTTCACTCGAGGGGAGCTCGCGAGCGGCCCGCATGCCGAAGCCTGGCCCCAACGCCCGTGCTAAGGGTTCTGCAAAGGTGAAATCCTCGCTGAGAAAGCAAACCCGAACGGTTTGTTCAGCCACTACGTCCCCCCTGCCTTGCACGGAGCGCGTGTGACAATGCGCTTAACCGCCCAAGTGAGCCTTTGACAGAAAGATATCCTCACCGCTTGTAAAGCTTTTTACACAAAGTGCGGGATCTGGTTCAAACCGGGGCAACTCGATTGCCAAAAAATGCCCTCCGATTCGGGCACGAGTGCCTTTGTTAACCCGAGTACCCGATTACTCTTAGCGACATATTTCTGGCCGGTGTTTCCGCCTCCCGAAGAGCCAGGCGAACAATCTG
>JASHRI010000501.1 GCA_030037435.1 Candidatus Acidiferrales bacterium
CCGATGCGAACTTTCGCCATCACCGGAATCGATACAGTGTCCATGATGTCGCGAATGATCCTGGGTGCAGCCATGCGCGCCACGCCCCCTTCTTTGCGTATGTCCGACGGAACGCGTTCCAGCGCCATCACCGCGCACGCGCCTGCGTCTTCCGCGATCTTCGCCTGCTCGGCCGTGGTCACATCCATGATCACGCCACCCTTCAACATTTCGGCCAGGCCGACTTTTACTCGCCACAGATTGTTGTTCATCGATTCCATGATTCCTCTCCCAAAAAATCCCGATTGAATTTCGCCGATGCAATTCGGCGTCCCGCAAAATCTCTAACTCTTGCCGGCCGTCAGATTCTCCGCGGCGCGTCGCGCCGCAGCAATGTCGCTCTGCAGTCGAACACGATCTACTTCGATAAACCGCGCCTTCCCACGCGCCAGCACGACGCCCGATGCGTTGCGGATTTCCGCTTCGCGCACTCGGCTCCGCCCGTCGCGCTCCACTTCCCAGCCCTCGACCACGATTTCTCCGCCGACCGGCACCGGCTTCAGATATTCCACGTTGAGCATCGCCGTCACCGCGTGATCTCCCTGAAACCGATTCACCTTCGCCATCACTTCGTCCAGCAGCGTGGCGACGATCCCGCCGTGCACAAATCCTGCTCCGCCCTGGTATTCGGGCCCCAGCTTGAACGTTCCCCGGATGCGCTGCGCCGCGTCGTCCTGTTCAAACGGCAGCTTCATCCCTCGCGAATTCGCTCCGCCGCAACCGAAACAGTGATTTGCCGGATTGGGCTGTAGCAGCATTTTTCGCACTCACACCAGCGCTACGCGCGCATGAGACTCCTCGCGCATCCCGCGTTGCCTCTTGCGCATTTCGAATTTCAGCAGATCGCAGAACATTTCGATTCCCTTGGCGATTCTCTTCTCGTCCACACTCGCGAACCCCAATCGAAGAGTGTTCGGCTGCGGGTGCTGCGAATAAAAGTATCGGCCGGGCAGGAATAGAATGCCGCGTTCGCGGGCGTGAATCAGCAGCTCGGCGGCATCAAAGCCCGGCGGCAGTGTAACCCACAGCGTCATGCCTCCCTCGGCGCGCGTCCAACTCGTCGATTCGGGCATGTGCTTTTCCAGGGCCTCTTCCATCGCCGCCAATCGGCTTCGATATACCTTCTTCATCCTTGCCAGGTGCCGCGCCAGGTATCCGCGCCGCATGAATTCCGCCATCGCCGCCTGCGACAATTGATCGGTATGCAAGTTGGTCGATTGCTTCACCAGGCGTAGCCGCTCGATTGCGCTCTCCGCGCCAACGCACCATCCCACGCGAAGCCCCGGAAACGCGATCTTCGAAAAGCTATCAATTTGAACCACATTACCAGCCGTATCCAGCGCCTTAAGGGACGGCAATGCGCTTCCCCGTAAGCGTAGGCGCGCATAAATGGCGTCCTCGATCACAGGCACCTGATACCGAACGGCAAGCTCCAGTAAGCGCCGCCGCGCCGCGATCGGCAAGGCCGTCCCCGTCGGATTGTGAAAATCCGGCGTGACGAAGATCATCTTCACGCGATTCTGCAGCAGCACCGTCTCGAGCGCGCCAATATCGAGCCCCACGTGACCGGTCCGCGCTGGGTCGGTTTCCACGCCGACAGCCAGCGTCCTCACCCGCGCGCTGGCGAAGATCGCGATCGCGCCTGGGTAGGCGGGGTTCTCCAGCGCCACCGAGTCTCCCGGACGCAGAAACGCTTTGCAGACCAGGTCGATGGCCTGCTGGCAGCCGTCGGTAATCAATAGTTGCTGGCTCCTAAGATTCAGGCCATCGCCGCGAAGCAGGCTCAGCAATTCCTCTTTCAGTGGACCATAACCGTCGGTTGACCCGATTTGCAGAATCCTTCGACCTTCGCGGCGCACCACCGCATTCAAGCAGCGGCGGAACTCCTCAAGGGGGAAAAGCTCCTCGGATGGCCGCGCGGCCGTGAACGCGATGGCGCCCGGCGGTACCAGCGGCATCACCCGGCTCAGCACCTCGTCCACGCGGTCGTCGGCGAATAGCGACTCCCAGCGCATCACGCCGCCATTCCCAGTTGTCCGCGGGGGCGGCGAAAACTCTTTGATCTGGGCCCCGCAAATGAACGTGCCGCGACCCACGTGCCCCTGAATCAAACCCTCAGACTCAAGTTCCGCATACGCATTGGCCACGGTTGTGCGGTGCACTCCCAATTGGCCTGCCAACTCGCGGCTCGCCGGAATGCGATCGCCGGTACGAAGATCGCCCGAATGTACCAGGGCGCGCAGCTGGTCTCGCAGTTGTACGTAGAGGGGGATGTGACTCTCGGTTTGTAGTCGAAGCGGCAGCATTGGCCTTCTCCGTCAGGCCAATATAGTTTAGATCTGAAAGCTGTAAAGAGCCAATTTGTCTATTGGCGGAAAACGCGATCTGGGGCTTGGGAAAGCCCCTTCGACGCCTCC
The DNA here is from genome assembly GCA_030037435.1 of Candidatus Acidiferrales bacterium. Classification (GTDB taxonomy): domain Bacteria; phylum Acidobacteriota; class Terriglobia; order Acidiferrales; family UBA7541; genus Palsa-295. The sequence goes on from JASHRI010000501.1 coordinate 2,457, forward strand.
GTGCCGCCGCCCTATTCAGTGAACAAGTTGGACTGCTCAGCGGCCGCTGGTCGCGTTCCGCGCTCGGGCTGGCCTGAACGCCGCGCCGCGCCGACCACCCCCAGAACCCTCATCTCGGCAAGCGCGGATCGCGGAATGAACATGTGCAGGACGTTGCCGTGAAGATCGGGCGGCGTCAATTGAACGCCTGTATCGAGCAGCCCCAGCAAGTCGTTTGAAACGATACCTTCCATCTCGTCGCCGTCCGAAAAGCGCAGCCTCACCCAGAGTCCGTCCAGCTTTGGCCGGCTAAGAAATGCCTTTCGCTCCAGTTCAAATGACTTCTGGAACTCGCGCAGGAAGTAGACGCACTTCATATCCCCCAACCGCACCTGCTGGCGCTCGCCATCGAGTGTCAGCACGTCAACCAAATCGGAGTGACCAAGCGTCTGAGGATTCACATAGCCCTTCAGACTGTCCCCGTCAAGCAGGACAACGGCGACCTTTTTGTGCGTCGAGGCCGGATTTCGGCTCTTCATTCGAGGCTCTTTTCGCCGAAGTTGCTACTGATAGGGGATTATGTTATCTTTAACCGGGATTTTGTCAAGTTATTGTTAATTCAAGGGTTAGCAACGGAGCTTCGGCCGATTGACCACCAAGGGACAGATCCTACGATCGGCCTCTGTGGTAGCCCTCGTCACTGTTATCAGCCGAATTTGCGGATACTTACGCGATCAGCGCATAGCTCTCCTGCTCGGCACCTCGCCAGCCGCCGATTCGTTCATCCTTGCCTTCCGGATTCCCGCTTTGGTACGCCGCCTGACCGCCGAAGGCGCTTTGGGCGCCTCCTTCATTCCGATCTTCACCGGCTACTTGCGAGATCAACCCGGCAAAGACGCCTGGGAATTCGCCCAGAAGGTTTTCTGGAACCTGACGCTGGTCCTGGCGACATTAACCGTCTTGGGCGTGCTCTTTTCACGGCAGATCATCGATCTGTTTACGATCTTCGGGGCAAGCGGCACGCACTGGAACCTGGCAGTATTTCTGACCCACCTGATCTTTCCGAGCATTTTCTTCATTGGACTGGCCGCCATGGCAGCGGCCATTCTGAACAGTTTTCACCTGTTCGCCCTTCCGGCCGCGACACCTATTTTTTTCAACATAGCTATGATCGTCTGCTCCTTCGGCGTGGTTTATCGCCCAATCCTTCATTGGACTCCGGCCGCCTATCGTTCACCGGCGGTCGCACTCGGTGTTGGCGTGGTTCTCGGCGGTGCCGTCCAATTGGCGATGCAAGTTCCCGCGCTACTGCGCCGCGGGATGCGCTTTCTGCCGAAATTTTCCCTGTCCGATCCGGGAGTGCGCCGCGTGGGCCGGCTGCTGGGACCCGCCGTTGCGGGGGGCGGCATCTACCAGATAAACGTGGTTGTGGACATGATCTTCGCGGCATCGTCGCGCATGCCGACCGGAAGCATCGCGTCGCTGTACATTTCCGACCGCGTCGTGCAACTGGTTTTGGGAAGCTACGCCATGGCGATGTCCACTGCCCTGCTGCCAACCATGTCGCATCAATTCGCCTCCGGACAATGGGACGAGATGAAACGCACGTTCGCTTTTTCCATGCGAATCGTCTCGTTCATCACCATTCCGGCCGCAGTAGGCCTGATCCTGTTGAGGCATCCGATCGTCCAGGTTCTTTTCCAGCACGGCCAATTTGCGGCCGACTCGACTTTACTCACGGCTCACGCGCTCTTCTACTATTCGCTGGGCCTGCCCGCGTTTGCGGCGACCAAGCTCATCGCGCCGATGTACTTTTCAACCCACGATACGACCACGCCGGCGCGCATTGGCGCCTGGGCCCTCGGCATCAACATCGTCTTCAACGCCATTTTCTTGTTGTTTTTCTTCCGCACGCTTTCCAATGCCAGCCCGGCGCTCGCCAGCACTTTGGCCGCATATTTCAATTTCGGGGCGCTCTTTTTCCTGTTCCGCAAACGGTATGGGCGGCTCGGAGCCCGGGGCGTAACGGCATCGCTGGCAAAGATTTCCGCCTGCGCCGTCGGAATGGCGGCCGTGGCGTATTTTGCCTTGAGAATTTCGCATTTCGCGGATGCGCGTCACCTGCTGGCGCAGGTCGGCCTGGTGGCGGCGATCATTTGCGCAGCGGTCGGCGTCTATTTCGGACTGGCTTGGCTGCTTCGCTGCGAAGAACTTGGCGAGTTCGTTCTGCTGCTGCGGCGACGTGAGGCAGGCGCTCCGTCCGTCGCCGACGCGGGGATTTAGAGGGGACATAGCGCATGGAAGCGCAGATTCGCGCATTTCTAAACGTCCTGCGGGTCGAAAAAGGCCTTTCAGACAACACAATTCAAGCTTACCGCCGCGACATCCTTAAATTCGCGGGATTTATCAGCGAGCGCAAACTCGAATTAGGTGCGATTAGCCGCGGCGATGTGGTCGATTTTCTCGCATCCCTTTACCACAACGGCCTCGACAGCCGGTCCGTGGCGCGCCATCTGGTCACCATTCGTCATTTCTTCCGATTCGCCCTGATGGAAGGCAACATCGAAGAAGATCCCGCCGCCACTATCGAATCGCCGAAGTTTCGCCAAAGCTTGCCGGAATTCCTCAGCGTTGAGGAGGTCGATCGCCTGCTCCAGCAGCCTGACGTCAGCACGGTAATTGGGCTTCGCGACCGGGCCATGATCGAGCTGCTCTACTCCTGCGGCTTACGGGTGTCCGAGCTTTGCGGGCTGCGTGTTTCGGACATTCAGGTGGATGAAGGATGCCTGCGTTGCATCGGCAAAGGAAACAAAGAGCGCCTTGTTCCAGTGGGACGCCAAGCCTTGGAGATTGTCCGCAAATACGTTCGAGGCAGCCGACCGAAGCTGCTCGGCGAAGGATCATCCCCTTATCTTTTTCTGAACCAGAAGGGCCGGCCGGTCGACCGAATCCTTTTTTGGAAGACGCTTGCGGAGCATGGCCGCAAAGCCAAACTCCGAAAGGCTCTGAAGCCGCACATGCTTCGCCACAGTTTTGCGACGCACCTGCTCGATCGCGGCGCCGACCTGCGTTCGGTTCAGATGATGTTGGGCCATTCCGATATCTCGACGACGCAGATCTATACCCACGTCGTCGAGGAGCGACTTAAACAGGTTTATAAAGCCCACCATCCGCGCGCCTAAAGCTGCGCGGGAGCTGGCGAAGAGGAGCACGACCTCATGCCCGACTACATGTACCTACTGGAAAGCAGGCTCTCTCCCGAGCAGCGGGCCGCACTCGAGCGCGTCCAGGAACTGGCGCGCTCACAGGACCTCAACGTTTATCTTACCGGCGGCGCCGTTCGCGACCTGATCTCCGGCCAGCCAATTCGCGATCTCGATTTCACGGTCGAGGGTAATCCGCAGCGAATGGTGCGCGAACTCGAAAAAGGCGGCGCGCGAGTCACATGGGAAAGCGAGAAGCTGCGTCATTACGAGCTGATTTTCGCGGGCGATGCGGATGGCTCGATCTCAACGGCGCGCGAAGATTTCTACGACCGTCCCGGCGCAAAGCCGGAATACCGGTTTGCCGGAATTATGGACGATCTCCGCCGCCGCGATTTCTCGATCAATGCGATCGCAATCTCACTCAACGTGCAGTCGCGCGGATTGTTGCTCGACCCCACGAACGGTCTGGCGGATCTGGAGCGGCAGGAGGTTCGCGCCCTTTCCATTCACGCCTTCACCAATCAACCGGTCCGAATGATGCGCATTTTGCGATATTGCACGCGGATGGGCTCGAAGATGGAATCTCGCACCCAGGAATGGTTCGATCTGGCGAAGGAGCGCGGCCTCCATGACAATCTCGAGGGAGCCGAGGTCGGCCATGAGCTTCGATCCATCGCGCGCGACGACAATCCCGTCCCAGCTCTCAAGCAATGGGAGGCGCACGGTTTTCTTGCCGCCATCCATCCTCAATTGCAGCGCCGCAAACCTGATTACGACAGCCTGAATAAACTCGCCCGTGTTCGCGGCAACTATTTTGCGGCGGGGATTCGTCCGCGCCTGCACGTGGCCGTCACATCGTACATTCTCGGGCGCCTTAAATCGCGCGAGGCAGCTGCCGCATTGCGGAACTTGGATTTTCGCTCAGCGGAAATCGACGCGATCGCGCAACTGGTTCCCGAAGGCCAAAAAATCGTGAAGATGCTCAAGAGTCGCAAGACCGATTCGGCGCGCGAAGCCTACTTCTTCATCGCATCCGTGCCGCCAGAGATGTTGGCGTATATCGAAGTCGAGATGCCCAATCCGCGCGTTTCCTCGAAAATCCGGAACTACATTCAAAAATGGCGGCCCATGCGCCTGGCTCTTCCCGTGGCTGAACTGGACTCATTGGGTATTCCGCGCGGCCCGAAGTTTGACAAGATTTTGGAGCAGGTCTTCGAAAAGCAGCTCCGCGGCAAGGCTCGGACGCCCGAAGAGCGCACCAAACTGCTTCGCGATCTGGCCGGCATAAAAGAAGAGGCTCCCAAGAAAGCCGAAAAGAAGCGCCGGTCCAAAGAAGCCGCCGCGCCCGTTTCGAAGCCGAATGCGGCCAAATCGCGCGAAGCACAGCAATCGGCGGCGGCCACTGCCGCGCCAGCCCAAGGTAAGGGGGCGCAGAATGAGCAGGTTTCGCAAGCGCCCGCCGACGCGCGCGGAAAGCATCAAAAAGCTGCGAACACGCAACAGGCAGCGAAAAGGCATAATCCTCCCGCGCATCCGCGGTCGAAAGCCCGGCCCACAAAGAAATCTCGCAGCCGCTGAGCGACGCGCGCCCAGCTTGCTGTTCGGCTCTCGACCCTCGCCATGATCCTAAACCGCCAACGTCGAGTCCGCGTTCCTCTGGCCGAACTTGAAACCTTTCTATCGCGCGCGCGCCGCGCCCTGCGCCTTCCGGCCAATTCGTTCACCGTATGCCTCGTGACCAACGCCGAAATCGCTCGCTGGAATCGCACCTACCGCGGCAAGCGCGGCCCTACCGATGTGCTCTCGTTTCCGGCGGATTCGAAACGGAGCAGCCGTTTGCCGCTTCCCTACCTCGGCGATATCGCCATCGCGCCGGCGGTAGCGCTGCGCAATGCCCGCCGTTTCGGCCGCGAGGCCGAGGATGAGATGCGCATCTTGCTGCTTCATGGCATGCTTCATCTAATGGGTTACGACCACGAGACGGACAACGGTCAAATGGACCGTCGCGAGCGCCGTCTGCGCCGCAAGCTCGGACTAGCATAATCTATGGCGATTTCTCTTTACACATTTGGCGTCCTCGCTCTCACGGCGATGCTCGTCGTGCTTTCCTATCTCGATCGCGTGTATCGCGAACTCGGTCGCGTATCCGCCGGCCGCCTTCGCGCTCATTTGGAGACCTTCGAGACAACGATCGAGCCGAGATTCAAGATGGACCGTCGCCGGGCTGCGGTGGCCTTCAGCCTGCTCGCGCGACTTTGGCTCGTTCTGGTCGCTGTGCTTACCGCCGGAGGCGTTGTTTCGTTCGTTTCTGCGCCGTGGGAAGAATCGGTCGAGGGCATCCTGTTCCTCGGCGCCGAAGTAGTGATCGCCATGGAACTCCTTCCCTCGCTGCTGCTGGCCGGGACGCAGGGTGTATGGGTTACCCCGCTAGTTCCTCTGGTTCGACTGCTTCTGTGGATCAGTTGGCCCATTCACGCGACGCTAGATTTGCTCACGTCACTCATGCATCTGTCGGAGCCGGAATCGGGCGCGTCCGAGACCGAACAGAAAGGAATCGAGGCGCTCGTCGACGCTGCCACCGAAGAAGGCATTATCGAGCAGGACGAGGCGCGCCTGATCGAGCAAGTGATCGAATTTGGCGACAAGCGCGTGCGCGAAGTGATGACGCCTCGCCCTGACGTGATTGCCGTTTCTGCCCGGGCCACGCTGGAAGAGCTTCGCAAGCGCATCGTCGAAACCAAAATCTCGCGCATGCCGGTCTACGATAAATCGCTCGACGACATCGCCGGAATCGTAGTGGCGCGCGACATGCTCGAAGTGCCCGATCGCGACGCCGCGCGCCGCACGGTTCGCGAGCTGATGCGGCCCGCCTTATTCGTGCCGGAGACGAAATTCGGCTCCGAATTGTTGAAAGAAATGCAGCGCAAACAGCAGCAGATGGCCGTGGTCATCGACGAATACGGCCTTCTTGCCGGCGTCGTCACCGTCGAAGACCTGGTCGAGGAAATTGTGGGCGAGATTGGCGAAGAAGATCGAAGGCAGGCTCCCGACGTGATCCGCGAAAGCGGCGGGTCGCTGCTCCTGCGCGGCAGCGTGCCGGTCGACAAGATTGCCGAGCTAATGGACGTTCAGCCCGAGGCCGCGCAGCGCGCGGGTGCCACCACGGTCGCAGGTCTGCTGAATGGATTCGCCGGTCATGTGCCGCGCACGGGCGAAATCCTGGAATTCGACGGGCTGCGATTCGAGGTCCTCGAAGCCAATCAGCGAAAGGTGCTGCGCGTTCGCGTTCGGCGCGCCGCTGCCGCCGCTGGAGCTGCATCGCCCGGCCGCTCCATGTGAACGCATGGCAACGACACATTTCAGCTAGCCTTTGCGGCGGTCAACCGAGCGACTTGCTCGCGAAGTTCGCGCACCTCCCGCTGCAGTTCCGGCAGACGATTGAAAACCGCCGCCGATTTGCGCCACGCGAGATTGTCCATCGCGGGATATCCCGAATAGACCGCTCCGGCAGGAACATCCGAAGGCACGCCGCTTTGAGACGAAATCGTCGCGCCCTCTCCGATGGTAAGGTGCCCGGCAGCGCCGACTTGCCCCGCCAGGATGCAGCGGTTTCCGACGATAGTTGAACCCGCCAGGCCCACCTGTCCGCACAGCAGCGTATCCTCACCGACCTTGCACGCATGGCCCACGAGAACAAGATCGTCGATCTTCGCCCCGCGGCCGATCCGCGTTTCGCCGACGGTGGCGCGGTCGATGGCGCTGTGCGCCTGGATCTCCACGTCGTCCTCCACCACCGTAATGCCCGCCTGGCGCATCTTGTACCAGTGGCCGTCCGATTGCCGCGCAAAGCCGAAGCCGTCGCTTCCCACGACCACGCCATTCTGCAAGATCACGCGACTTCCAATTCGGCAGTCCTCTCGCACGCACGCATGGGAGTGCGCGAAGAAATCGTCTCCGATCCGCGCGCCGCGATAAATCGTCACAAAACTGTGCAGCACCGCATTTGCGCCGATTTCCACATCTTCATCGATGAAGCAGTACGGTCCGATGTGCGCGCCCGCGCCGATTTTGGCAGATTTCGCCACGACGGCCGTCGGATGGACGCCCAGCGCGTATGGCTGCGCCGGATGGAACAGCTCGATGGCCCGCGCGAAATCGAGATACGGATTTTGCGAGCGCAGCGCCGCCATGCGCGGACGCGGCTCGTCCGTCGCAATCAAAATCGCCGACGCGCTCGTCGTTTCGAGAGCCGCGCGGTATTTTCGATTCGTAAGGAACGTCAGATGGCCCTCGCGCGCCTCCT
>JASHRI010000502.1 GCA_030037435.1 Candidatus Acidiferrales bacterium
ACGGTGCATCACTTCGGTGTACTTGTAGAACGCCATCTGGGCGTTTCTCCTTTTAGCGGGGTTGCCGCCTCACTAGCTGCCCGGCAGTCTGGTGAACGTAAGGCGAACGCGTCAAGCACTCCGCCTTGTGGATATCTTTGCAAATGTGGAAATCGGGCTGGACTCGATTCTGCGCAATGGCAGGCGCCGCCATCCGCGCCTTCATCCGATGAACCACGCTTCATGCCCGACCGCGTCGGGAGGCGATCCGACGAGGATCGCCGAAGCACGGTTCTTCATCGTCCGTTTTAGGGGCGATGAATCTCTCCGAATGGTTTTGCCTTTGCTCTTGCTTTCGATAATAGTCGCGTCTCGCCGAATTTGCGGGACGCATCTTGCCCCCGGGCAGGGCGCGCCGTGTGCGGTCCGCACAACATTGCGGACGTGTCGCTGCGGCCGCTTCAACCGCCGCGACCGCCTTCTTGCTCTGATCTGCTCTCGCGAAGGGTCCCGCCGTCGCATCTCATCGTTCTTTGCCTTGATTTGACATCCCCGCCATCGGGCGCTACCATCCGCGCAGTTTCCAAACCCACAACGCGCCTCGCATCAATCGCTCCGCAAGGAGAATTCCAATGACTGACCTTTTCTTTTGGGGATTTGCCGACTCCTGGGCAGACAACGGCGGCCAGAGCCCCGATCCCGTCACTGCCGCCGACACCAGCTGGACCTGGGACGTCGAATACTCTCCCGATCTCAGCCAGATGACGTACGCGCGAACGTCCATCAATTCATTCGCAGGCATCGGCGGCGACTCCAACTGGGTCTTCAGCGGGATCGTTTCCTACCGAACCAGGGGCGCGGACGGCACCGACACGAACCACCCGATCGGCCAAAACGCGTCCAATGGCGTCGCAGATTATGTCGCCGACTGGGGCGTGGACGACGTCACCTTTGGCTGGGGCATTGAGGGCGACGGCGTCTGCTACGCCAACGTCAACATGGAAATCTGGCTGTCCAGCTAGGAGGCTTCGATGAAGTCACTGCACGTCAACGGCAAGCCTGTCAGCGACGACGCCAGCCGCGTCTGCGTCCTCTACGAACCCAAATCCGGACGCGTCGTCCACGTTCATGGCGTCACCGTCCTTCCCGGCGGCAAGGAAGTCAGCAAGGACGAGTTGGAGCGTCGCGCCGTCGCGCGCGCTAAATCTCTCGGCCGCTCCGTCGCCGGACTCAAAACTCTCCACGTTCCCGTCGCCGCCATCCGCCAGCGCGGCACCCTCAAGGTCAATTCCAAAGGCACCGCGCTCGTCACCGCCTGGGAACCTCCCACTCACATGCGCGATCTCTTCGCCCAGCGCCGCAAACCCAGCACCGGCTCGAAAGTCACCGCCACCGCCAAAGCTCAGCCCAAGCCTAAACCAAAGCCCAAAAAATAGCGCCCTTGCCTTTGCTCTTGCCTTGGCCGTTGCCTTTGCCGTCGCCCTAGGTTTGAACGTAGCGCCGCGGCCTTTAGCGCGGCATTCCGGTTTTTCGCTTCGCCGTTGCTCTCGCCTCCGTAGGGGCGCTGCTTGCTGCGCCTGCCACCTGCGTTGAACGCGCCCACCCAAAACGCCCGTCATGCTGAAGCGATCCGGCGAGGATCGATGAAGCATCCCTCCGAAAGGTTTTGCCTTTGCTCTCGTCTTCGCTTTTGCCTTCGTAGCGGCGGCCTTCAGGCCGGCAATCTTTGCTCTTGCTTTCGCCTTGGCCGTTGCCTTTGCCCTAGGTTTGAACGTAGCGCCGCGGCCTTCAGCGCGGCATCCGGGTTCTTGCTTTCGTCTCTTGCTGTTGTCCTCGCAGCGGCCACCTTCAGGTGGGCAGCATTTGCATTCGTCTCCGTAGGGCGCTGCTCGCTGCGCCCGGCCCTGCGTCGGTTCTGGACGTTAATGTAGCGCCGCGGCCTTTAGCGCGGCACTCCGGTTTTTCGCTTCGCCGTTGCTCTCGCCTCTGTAGGGGCACGGCATGCCGTGCCCGCGCTGCGTAATGAGCGCCTCCGTAGCGCCGCGGCCTTTAGCGCGACACGCGCTATGGGCCACGTAGCAATTTATTACTACCTCGTTCGGGTTTGCCTTTGAGATTTGTCTATATCGGCGGGCATGATCTAATGCCGCCGTGAAGATGGAGCTGCCTAAGGACGGGCTAGATAGATTTAAAAGCAAATCGCAACGCGCTCGCCTCGCCACAGAGGCCTGGGCTCACGCTAACCTGTACTGTCCGAACTGCGAGTGCGCAGGGCTGCTTCGCACCCCGACTAACATGCCAGTCGTGGACTATCTCTGTCAGGATTGTACGAGCATGTTTCAGCTGAAGTCCCAATCCCGGCCGCTCTCGAACAGAATCGTGGACGCAGCGTATGACACGATGGTTCGGGCAATCCGCGAGGACCGGACCCCGAACCTGTTCGTCCTGCACTACAGCGCGTCCGACTGGGCTGTCGAGAACATGATCGTTATCCCACACTTTGCCTTTTCTCTCTCTTCGGTTGAGAAACGACCACCCTTAGGGCCTAGCGCACGGCGTGCTGGATGGGTGGGTTGTAACATCAGGCTCGACATAATTCCGTTCGACGCCAAGATTCGAGTCATCGTAGACAGAGCCGCCCTGCCGCCCGAGGCCGTGAGGGTGCAATATGCCCGGGTCCGCCCGCTAGCTAAACTCCGGGTAGAACAGCGCGGGTGGACACTCGACGTATTGAATGTGGTGCGTTCACTGGGGAAGCGGGAATTCTCACTGCTGGAAATGTACGGACACG
>JASHRI010000503.1 GCA_030037435.1 Candidatus Acidiferrales bacterium
ACGCCAGCGCGGCGAGCAAATCGGCCTTGTGACTTAGGGCGAGATCGCGCTCGTGTTGAAGGACCTGGAACGTCAGGATCGCGTTGCGTGCGTCCTGCTCGACTTCCCGTTGCATCTGGACCTGGACTGCATGGCGAACAAGAAGCAGGGTTGCACAGGTGAGGCCGGCGGTAACTAAGACGAGCGATAGCAGGAACTTAGTTCGCAGACGGAAATTAGCCAGGTATCTGAACATGAATGGGGCGTTCGTTTGCCACTTCGAGTGAGCACGACATGATCCATTTTGGGAATGACCGGCGAAATAGAACGAAGGTACCGGGGGCTGCCCGCAGGGCACGTTTTAGGTAAGCCCTTATCTGCTCATTAGTTAGAAGGCGCCGTTCGACTTGGGGTCGATTGTCCCGTCACCCGCGCGTCTTTTTACGCGTTTCACCCGATCCGTGGAGGTGCGAAATACGGCTAGGCTTCCTGAGAGCAGATCACACGAACGGAGGCATTATGGCCGCGAATGCAAAGAAATGCGCACATCCAAACTGTTCCTGCCAAGTAACCCATGGCAAATACTGCAGCGTCGAATGCGAGGCGATGGAGAAGACGCCGGACATTGATTGCCGGTGCGGCCATCCGGGATGCAAGGGAAGCGCTGAATAGGTCCGGAAAAGTGGTCGATGAAATCAGTCGTAACGCAACGTTGAGCGGCTGTGCTTGGTGATAGGTTTGCCCGCCGAAAGAACGTGTCAGTCTGTCCGATCAGCCCCGAATCTCCGCAACAAGAGCCCGTGGGCCCGCCGGCGAACAAAAGTGCTGGATCTCTCGTACCTTGTCTTGAGGTGGTGGGTCAGTTTGAATTTTGACCCCTTGTGTTACGATCCAGAAAGTTCAAACTGCCTCACTACCTATCTTGAACATGCCTTGACAGAAATCGCGGCGTCGTATTAGCTAAACGGTTGCATTTCAGGGGGGAATTCACATGGACAGGGTCCGTGCAGTGGGGATTTTTGCGCTGGTCCTCGCATGCGCTGCGTGGGGATGGGGATGGACGAGTGTGCGCGCTACATACGCCGCACCGCAGGAAGGAACGCAGGGGCCAGGGCCAGGAGCGCCGGCAGCGGATGCCGGGAAACAGGGGCCAGCCGCGCATTTGTCGGCGCAAGAAATCGCCGATGGCAAGGAGATGTTTCAAGGGAACTGCGGCGAGTGCCATGGCGTGGACGGAAGCGGCGGCGTGGGCCCCGATCTGCACGGAGTGGCGCAGAAGCACGGCGATCAATACATTTTCTCCGCGATCCGCAACGGAATTCCAGGCACGGGGATGGCTCCGGTATCGTCACTGAACGATAAGCGAGCGTGGGAGGTGGTGGGGTACGTTCGCACACTGACGACCGCGGGCGGCGAGATGACGGTGACGGGCGATCCGGCAAAAGGAAGGGCTGTGTTTGAGGCGAACGGATGCTCCACGTGCCATACGATCAAGGGCAAAGGTGGCGACGTGGGACCGGAGCTGAGTGATATTGGCGATGCGCGCTCGCCGAAATATTTGCACGAGACGCTGCTCGATCCCGGCGCGAATCCGCCATCGGACACGGCAGTGCCGGAGAGAGCGGCATACATGGGATATCTGCTGACGAAAGTGGTGACGAAAAGCGGCAAGGAAGTGACCGGCCTGCGAGTAAACGAAGATTCGTTTACGATCAACCTGCGAGACGCGGGCGGACACTACTACTCGTTCAACAAGTCGGACTTAAAGTCGATCGACGAGGAGCCGGGAAGGAGCTTGATGCCGAGTTACAAGAATTTATCGTCGAGCGATCTTGATAATCTGGTTGCGTATCTTGCGAGTTTGAAGGGGGCCCAATGAAAATCGCCAGAACTTTCGCAGTGGTGCTGGCGCTGTTGATTCCAATGAGCCTGTACGCGCAGGTGTCGTACGAGCGGATCGTACATTCCGCGGACGAGCCGCAGAACTGGCTAACGTACGGCGGGAATTATGCGGCGCAGCGGTTTTCGGGGCTGAAGGAAATCAACCCTCAGAATGTGGCATCGCTGCGCGTGGCATGGGTCTACCAGATGCGAGGCGGAGCACTGGAATCGTCGCCAATTATTGTGGACGGCGTAATGTATGTGACGGAGCCCCCGAGCAGCGTGACTGCGCTCGACGCGCGCACGGGCAAGATGCTTTGGCATTTCTCTCCCGTGATTCCCAGAGACCTGGTGGCCATCGGCCTTTTCCCCACCAATCGCGGAGTGGCCGTGCTGAACGACAAGGTGTATTTGGCGACGATCGATTCGCATCTGATCGCGCTCGATGCGAAAAGAGGAATCGTGCGCTGGAACGTGGTGATCGCGGATAACAAGCAGGGCTATGCGATCACGCAAGCGCCGCTGGCGATCGACGGGAAAATCATAGTGGGAGTGGGAGGAGGAGAAGCGGGCGCGCACGGATTTCTGAGCGCGTTTGATGCGAACGACGGCAAGTTGCTGTGGAGGCTGTACACGGTGCCGCGCAGCGCAAGCGATCCCGGAGCCGATACGTGGGCGGATGGCAGCTGGTTCAATGGCGGCGGGACGACGTGGAATACAGGCTCGTACGATCCAGAAACAAACACGATCTACTGGGGCACCGGCAATCCCGCGCCGGATTGGAATGGTGACGGACGAATGGGGGACAATTTGTTCACGTGTTCCCTGCTGGCCATTGATGCCGACACCGGAAAAATGAAGTGGTATTTCCAGTTCACGCCGCACGAGACGCATGACTGGGATTCGGCTGAGCCGCCTGTGCTGGTCGATGCGACGATCGACGGCAAACCGCGGAAACTTGTGACGCTGGCGAATCGCAATGCGTTTTATTACGTGCTGGACCGCGAGACGGGCAAGTTCATTACCGGCGTGCCGTTTGCGAAGCAGACTTGGGCGAAGGGGCTGGACGGGAAGGGCCGACCCATCAAACTGCCCAACATCGATCCGACGGTCGAAGGCAATCTTGTTTATCCAGCCCTGACCGGCGCGATCAACTGGACGAGCCCGAGCTACAGTCCACTGACGAAGCTTTTCTACGTAACTACGCGCGAGGACGGCGCGTATTACATCAAGGGCGAGCCAAAGATGGCGCCGGGGAATTCGAACGGTGTCGTGGGCGGAGGCGGAGGCGGAGGGCGGTGGCTGACGGGGGACAAAGAGTACTCGGCGATTCGCGCGCTCGACGTGACCACGGGCGAAAGGAAGTGGCAGTTCAAGATGGTGGGCGATTCGTGGACTGGGACCTTGGCTACGGCGGGAAATCTGGTGTTCTCGGCGGACGCGGCGGGAAATTTCTTCGCGCTGAATGCGGAAACGGGCGAGCCGCTGTGGCATCTGGAGTTGGGATCGGCGCTGCGGTCGAACCCGGTAACTTATGCTGTGGACGGCAAACAATACGTAGTCGATTCGGCAGGCAGCGCGCTATTTGCCTTTTCCCTGCCCTAGAAACCGCGCAAACAACGCGAACCAACCGGACTTCGGGACGCAATCGGCAAATGCGTGAGACGATTGCACGCGGCTGAATTTCCACTTAGGCACTCCCTAACAGCGTTAAAATTCTTAGCGGGGGGAATGAGATGAACAGGACTGGACGGCCTTTTCTTTCCGCGTGTTTTCTTTCTGCTCGTTTTCTTTCGGCGCTAGTCGTCGCGTTTGCGATCGCTGCGTGGGCGCCAATCGCGCCCGCCCAATTTGGCGCTCCACCGCCTCCGCATAAAGCGCACCCTCCGATGACGGCCGAGAGCGTGGCTCAAGGCAAAATGATTTTTCAGGGAACGTGCGCCGTTTGCCACGGAATCGACGGCAGCGGTGCAAATGGGCCAAATATCCAGAGCGTTGCTCTGTCGATGGGGCCAGAGCAGCTGTACACGCTGATCAGCACGGGCGTGATGGGCTCGGGAATGCCGAGCTTCGAATCCTTGGGCGAAGATAAGTTGTGGCAGGTGGTCGATTACGTTACGTCGCTGAGCAGCCACGGCACCGGAGCGGTGATCGGCAATGCGGCGCAGGGCAAAGAGGTGTATGAGTCCAATGGATGCTCGAGTTGTCACAGCATCGACGGGCGCGGGGGCGACAGCGGACCCGATCTATCGAAAGTCGGCGCGGACCGGGCTGGGACGTTCCTGCGCGACGTGCTGACTGATCCAGGAGCGAATTTGCCGCTCGATACGGCGGGATTGCAGGAACGCTCGGCATACCATGCGTATGAGATGTATCGCGTGACGCTCGACGATGGCAAGACGGTGACGGGAACGCGGGTGAACGAGGATTCGTTTTCAATTCAGTTGCGCGACGACAAGGGCGAGCTGCATTCCATCGAAAAATTCAGAGTGCAGAAGATCGAAAAGGTTCCCGGCAAGAGCTTTATGCCGAGCTACAAGGGAAAGCTATCCGATACGCAGCTGAATGATCTGGTGGCGTATCTGTCCAGTCTAACCGGGGCTGCCAGTCAAGCCGGGGGTGCACAATGAAAGCTTTCAAGTACATTCTCTGCGGATTCGGATTGGTCGCGCCCCTGGTGGCAGCGCAGAATGTAGCGCGCGCGCAAGACGTGACGTATGAAGACATTTTGCATTCGTCGAGCCAGCCGCAGAACTGGATAACGTACGGCGGGAACTATGCGTCGCAACGATTTTCGGAGTTGAAGCAGATCAACACGGACACCGTGAAAAATCTGAAGATGGAATGGGTGTATCAGCTGCGCCACCAGGGTATTTTCGAGTCTTCTCCGATTGTGGTGGACGGCATGATGTACGTGACAGAGCCGCCCACGACTGTGACTGCGCTCGATGTTCGCACGGGAAAGCCGGTGTGGAGATGGACGGCGACGTTGCCGAAGCATTTGCTGACGATCGGCTTGTTTCCCACCAATCGCGGCGTGGCAATTCTCGGCGACACGGTTTACGTGGCCACGATTGACGCGCAACTGGCGGCGCTGGATGCAAAGACCGGTGCGTTGAAATGGGAAGTAGAGATTGGTGACAACAAGGACGCCGTGGCGATCACCCAGGCGCCGCTGGCGATCGACGGAAAGATCATCGTTGGAATGGGCGGCGGCGAGGGTGGATTGCGCGGCTACATCGACGCCTACGACGCCAAGGACGGCAAGCGGTTGTGGCGGCTCTATACGATCCCAACGGCGGGCGAGCCGGGGGTGGAAAGCTGGGAAGGCGACAGTTGGAAATATGGCGGGGCCACGACCTGGAATACCGGTGCGTACGACCCGGAGACAAACACGATTTTCTGGGGCACAGGCAATCCGGCGCCGGATTGGAACGGAGACGCGCGAAAGGGCGATAATCTCTACTCGTGCTCGCTGTTGGCTATCGATGCGAACACCGGAAAAATGAAATGGTATTTCCAATTCTCGCCGCATGAAACGCACGATTGGGACGCGGCCGAGCCGCCAATTTTGTTCAGCGCGATGATCGATGGCAAAGAGCGAAAAGTTGTGGCACAGGCCAATCGCAACGCCTTCTACTACGTCCTGGACCGCGAGACAGGAGAGTTCCTGGCTGGCAAGGCATTCGCGAAGGAGACCTGGGCCAAAGGGCTCGACGCCAAGGGTCGTCCGATCGAGATGCCAAATAATCAGCCAACTACACAAGGAAATCTGATCTATCCGAGCATCACGGGATCGGTGAACTGGACGAGTTCGTCGTACAGCCCATTGACGGGACTCTTCTACGTCAACACGCGAGAGCAAGGCGCTTATTACTTTAAAGGCCATCCGACGATGGATCCCCACAATCCTTTGGACATCGGAGGCGGCGGCGGACAGAAGGTGGTGGGTGGAGACGACGCGTACAGTGCAGTGCGCGCTCTCGAAGCAACAACCGGAGACCTAAAGTGGCAGTTCAAGATGGTCGGCGATTCGTGGACTGGAACGCTGGCGACTGCGGGTAATCTGGTGTTTTGCGCCGATGCCGAGGGCAATTTCTTCGCGCTCGATGCCACGACGGGCAAGCCGGTGTGGCACGTGCAACTCGGGAACTCCGTGCGGGCGAATCCAATCACTTATGAAGTCGACGGCAAGCAGTACGTTGAGGCTGCGGCGGGCAATTCCATTTTCGTTTTCAGGCTGCCGTAGCGGGTAGATGAGTTCGGCTGCGCCTAATGGGCGCCTTTCTTTCGCGAGAGCTTCAGAATAATCTCAATATCGCGGCGGGAATCGAAGCTAGAGACGGTGCGTGTGGCCGACATCAGGTCATCGTGTTCGGCGTGCAGCTCATAGTCGATATTGGGATCGAGACCGCTGAAACGATAGTCTCCGCTGTCGTCAACAATGTAGGTTTTCACCGTCTGTGTCTTGGTGTTCAGCAGATAGACCACGCTAGAAGACACGGGATTTTCATTCTTATCGATCACGCTGCCGTGGACCGTGCGCAGTTCCTCGCCCTTATCCTGTGCAAGGGTCGAGGCGGCTGAGAATCCCAAGGCGATCAGCAGCGCAATCAGACAGGCTTGGCGAATTTTCAACGAATCCTCCCCAGGGAGCGCAGCGGGCCACATAATCGAGCAGATCCAGATCGCGCGAAATGCGGGAAGACACTAGTTTCCTTCGTTCTATGATGGCGAATGGAGATAACACAGACACCGCGGCGAACCCGAGTGGAAATCACTCCGCTTCCTCTTCTTCGTCTTCCGGTTCCTCGTCAGAATCCGCTTTCTCTTCGTCTTCTTCTTCGTCGTCGTCCTCGTCGTCTTCAGAAATCACGATGAGGTGAACCGGATGTGTTTGCGTCACTTCCAGTTCCACATCGCATTCCGGACAGCTTAGGATCTCCCCTTCTTCTACTTCGTCTTCGTCGAGATCGATCTCAGCGTCGCATTCCGGGCACTTGGTCACGGGAGTCTCTCCTCCTGCGGCGGTCTTCCACCAGAGGGCGTATTATATAACGCCCGTGTCAAGCTTGCGTCCAGAGAGGAACTGCAATGACGCATCGCAGAGAATACCCCGAGCGCCCAGTGGTGGGAGTGGGAGGAATTGTGGTTTCCAATGGGCGCGTATTGCTGGTGCGGCGAGGCGCGCCACCTCTCGCAGGACAATGGTCCATTCCCGGCGGAGCGCTGGAAGCGGGGGAGACGTTGCTCGAAGGCGTGCGGCGCGAACTGGCGGAAGAGACCGGCGTTGAAGTGCGAGTGCTGGATCTTGTCGAGGTGTTCGAACGTATCGATCTCGACGGTGGCGGCAAGACGCGTTATCACTACGTGGTGCTGGATTACCTGTGCGAAGCGGCTGGTGGCGAGGCGCATGCCGGAAGCGATGTGACCGATGTAGCGTGGGTTGCCGCCTCAGAGCTCGCGCCATACGAACTGACGCCTACGGCCACCCGCGTGATCCAGAAGGCGTTTGAGATGGCGCGACAACCGGGGCCTTAAGTAGGAGCAGAAGGTTGAATCGCCGGCCAGATACGAATTAGCGAACGAACGGATAAATTTCGTCGGCAATCCAATAGTTTGCAAGCAGGAGAGCGAAGATCATGCCCGCGAGCCAGAGGCTCCAGCGCCAACGGCGCCACATGGCCTCGAACCGCGCAAATTGGAGCGGAACGTCAATTAGATAGGCCGCGCAGTAGCAAACATTCGCAAGTGCTGCCAGGATCGTAATCAGCAGCGCACCCTGTAGGGTGAATGCTGGCCGAAAGTGGGGCCACGTAAGCACCAGCCAGAGCGTGACGGCCGTCGCAAGAACCAAATTGTAGGCGATTCGGCGCGGCTCCCAATATCGCACCGCGCCGGTGATTGCCGTCGCGAACTCGCTTCGCGCTGTCATATCGCTCCGTTTGTAACAGCTTGCGCAATTTCGCGCCCTTTTGGCGTACTCGGCGAAGGGCCGTCAGCTTGCCGCAGCTTCCGGCAAGCGACCGAAGCGCCGCTCGCGACGCAGATAATCGTCGACAGCCGCTTCGAGATCGGCAGCTTCGAATTCAGGCCACATTCGTGGAGTGAACAACAACTCCGCGTAGGCGCATTCCCAAAGCATGAAGTCGCTCAGGCGGCGTTCGCCACCGGTTCGGATCAGAAGATCGACGTCGGGCGCCGGTTCGCCCCCATGCGTCACCTGTCCTAGCCTTCGAGCAAATTCCCTTTCGGAAACCTCGAGGCTGGAAAGCATCCAACACGACGCCCGCAGGATCGCCTGGCGAGAGGAATAGTCGAGCGCAATCCTTACCTCTAAGCGATCGCCGCCGGCCGTCCGGCGTTCCACCGCTTCGATCGCCTCCACAAGCGATGGAGGGATTCGGTCGCGCCGTCCAATCACGCGCACACGCACGCCATCCGATTCGCATTCTCCGGCTGCGCCGCGAAGGTAGCTTTCGAGCAAGCCCAGCAGCGAAGCCACTTCACTCGCCGGACGGTCCCAATTGTTAGACGAAAATGCGTACAGGGTGAGAGTGCCGATGCCGAGTGAAGGCGCGCAGCGGACGACGCGGTGCACCGCAGTTACGCCGGCGCGATGGCCTTCCGAGCGCGGCAAACCTCGCGCGGCGGCCCAACGTCCATTGCCGTCGAGCAAGATCGCAACGTGAAGTCCAGAATTCAAAATTCTCGAGGAATTACTCTTGTTCATAGCGGCGAATAAAACGGACCCTCTCTAGCCCTCCCGCGTGGCGCGGATCAGAGCTTCCATGTGATTCAAATATTTTTCCAGCGCTCGCCGGCCCGACGGAGTTAGCCGAAATTCCGTCCTGGGCACACGGGCGGCAAAGGACTTTGCGCAGGTCACATAACCCGCGTCCTCGAGCTTTCGCGCGTGGACGCTTAAATTTCCGTCAGTCACTCGCAGCAGACGCTTGAGCTCATTGAAAGTGAGAGCCGCATTCACCGCCAGCGCGCTTACGATGGCGAGCCTGGTGCGCTCGTGAATCAACCTGTCGAGATCTGCCGCATCTGCCGGATGCGCGCTCAGTGTAGCCCGCTTCAATTTTTCTGTCCGCGCCACGCGGACCGCATTCGATTTAGCCGCCATATTTCCTCGCTATAATCGCTCCGAATAGGATGTGGAACCCGCCGAAACCCGCTGCCAGCAGAATGTTTCCCCAGCTGGCAGGACAAAACAGCGCGACCGCGCCCAAAACCATAAAACAGAGACCCATCAACGGCACGATACGGATTGAAAAGGCGCCTCCCGTGACGACGCCTGTGCCATACAGCAGCAGCCACACGCCCGCAATCGCGCCCGTGGCACCGGCGCGCACGAGCATCAGCGTCAACAATCCGCCAGCGAATAGCGGAGGCACAAAGCTATACACGAACCGGCGCCCCGGACCAGAGAGAATCGACCCGCCAACCTCACGAGCCTTGGAAAACGTAGTCCATATCGCGATAGCCACGGCCACGACGGCTTCGCCAATCCAGGTCAGAAGCCAGCCGATCGAGGTGCCCTGCCGCGAAGCGATCACCGCAGCGCCGATTGCCGTGATGCCCATCGCCACGCCGCCCCACCCTGGAACCGCCGTAAAAGATCCGGCACGCTCCATGGTTTCGCGTATGAAACGGAGGTTGTCGCGGGCGCGGTCGTCCATCGACACAAGGTCCGGTGATTGCCGCTGGCGGAATTTGGACGGCCCCATGGCCGACAGGATAGCACCGGCCTCAATTCAGTCAAGTACTTTGCACTGAAAAGTAACTGGCCTTCGCGGGCGCCGGGAAGCGCTTGTGACCCGGAGTGTTCGCGGCTATTCTTGGGAGCGCACAAAATTTAGCGGAGGCAGTCCATGAATCGATTCGCCTTGGGTATGTTTGCATCGGTGCTGTTGGCACTCGGAGCTTTTGCGCAGCCGCCATCCCCTCCGCAGAACTCCAGTCCCGAGACAAATCCTGTGTCGAACGCAGTCCGAAGTCTGATCGCGATGGAAACTAAGAATGTTGTCGCAGCGGTTGAGGAGATGCCACCCGACAAATTCGGATTTCGACCCACGCCGCCGCAGAACACTTTCGGCCATCTCGTAGTGCACATGATCGGGGCGAACTACGGCCTCTGTTCCATCATCTCCGGAGTCACGGCGCCGCAGCACCCCAACTCGAAGGATGACGACCCGAAGGATCAGCTCGTCCCAGCCCTGAAAGCCTCCTTCGACTTCTGCGCGCAGTCAATGCAAAAGCTGGACGACTCAGAACTGGGAGATCAGGTGAAATTTTTCGGCGGACGCCCCATGTCTCGAGGCATGGTGGTCATTATTTTTGCGCAGGATTACGGCGATCACTACAGCCAGGCGGCCTCTTATCTTCGCCTGAACGGTTTGCTGCCGCCAACCGCCCAGCAGCAACGACCGAAATGACGGCTGGATCTCCAGCTCATTTCTTCGGATAGCGGCCCAGCAGCCAGTTCCAACGAATGTATATCAGTTCAGCGAACATGAGCAGGCTGTCGCGCCACACGTGCACTTTCGTGGCGGGATTGTGTGCCCAGCGAACCGGTACCTCTGCCGCACGCAAACCATGACGGTGCGCCAGGAAGAGGATCTCCGGGTCAAAGCCGAAGCGCTCGATCCGTTGCTGCTCGAAGATCACACGACAGCGGTCTCGCACAAATAGTTTGAACCCGCACTGCGTGTCTTGGAATGGCAGTCCGATAATCACTTTCACAAAGACATTGAAGGTATTACCGGCCATCTCGCGGAACGGCGATTGATGCACGGCAATTAGCGACCGGTCGATGGCGCGCGAGCCAATCGCGCAATCGTTGCCAGCATCAATGGCAGCGAGAAGTTTTTCGCACTCCTCGATCGGGGCAGAAAGATCGGCGTCGGTAAAGAGCGCCAGTCGGCCACGCGCTTCGAGCATACCGTGGCGAACGCTGTAGCCCTTTCCGCGGTTGCGCCCATTCGACACAAGCCGCAAGCAGGGCACTTGGCGCGCCCAGTCTTGCACTAGACGAGCTGTCCCGTCCGTCGATCCGTCATCTACGACGATCATCTCAATTCCGCCCGACCACATAGGGCTGCCCGAGAAATAGTCGCGGATGCATCCGAGGGTGCGGTCGAGCCGCCGCTCCTCGTTGTAGGCAGGAATGACGATGGAGATGCTCGGCGCCTGCTCGCTCATTCTTGCTTCGCATCCCGCGAGTTGGGCCGCCATCCGTGGCGTCCCAGCAGAGGCACGAACCGGCAAGCATGGAGAGACTGTCTTGTAGTTTGGCCGTCGTGTTTCACGATCCGCAGCAATTCCTGGCCATGGGATGGCCCCACGGGAATCACCAGCCTGCCGCCGTCAACCAATTGCTCTAACAAGGGCTGTGGAACACGAGGAGCCGCGGCCGTGACCAGAATCGCGTCATAAGGTGCTGCAGACGGCCATCCGAGCGACCCGTCGCCTTGCTCGATTTGAACGTTTGCGTAGCCCAAACGAGCGAGGCGTTCACGCGCTCCCTTGGCCAGTACCGATTGCGCCTCGATCGCGACCACTTCGATTGCCAGGCGGGCGAGCACTGCCGCTTGATACCCCGATCCTGCGCCAACCTCCAGCACTCGTTCGTGGCCCTCCAGTGAGAGCGCTTCCGCCATCGCCGCCACCATGAACGGCTGCGAGATCGTTTGCCCAACACCGATCGGCAAGGGCTCGTCGGCGTAAGCCATCGCCGTATGTTCGGACGGCACGAACAAGTGCCGCGGCACTATCTCCATGGCTTCGAGCACAGTCTGCGACCGAATACCGCGGCCCCGAATCTGCCGGGCAACCATCTCGTGGCGCGCGGCCTCAAAATCCGGACTGGTGCCGAGCGTGCGATCGCCGTTGCCGGTCATCTGGTTATCGTTGGCGTCCTTTCCGAATCCCCAGTCGCCGCAGATGGCGTCGCCCCTTTACCCTGTTGGAGCGTAGCTTCATGAGCCTCTTCGGAAACTACCACATACTGCTTCCGATCTGCCACCGAAGCGCCGCGCCAAAATTGCAACATCTTCCTGCCTTCGGTAGGATGAAAATACTCGTTGTTGGCCAGGAGCGTGGTCAAACCGCAAGATTTAGGAGATGAAATGAGACTGAGAAATACCCTAATGATCGCTGCTTTATTTTTTGCAAGCCCGGCGCTCGCGCAATCGACCGCTGCTGGAGCGCCCGATCAACCGGTGCCCCACCGTCAAGCTTCCAGTCCAGCGCGAACCTCGCCCGCTGCACAAGCGCCGGCTTCACAACCGGCGTCCGCCACGCCCGAAAAAGTAGACCCGGCGAAGGAAGCTGCGATTCGCCATTTGATGGACATCACGGCGACCTCCAAGCTTGGAGATAATGTGTCGTCGTACATTTCAAGCCAGGTCCAGACCGCCATGAGCCACACCATGCAGCCCGACAGGGTGCCGAAATTCATGGACACGTTCAACGAGAAATTCGCCGCAGGCGCTCCACCGAATGCAATCACCGACGCGATGGTCCCAATTTACGCGAAGGCCTTCTCGATGGAGGAGATTCAAGGACTCGTGCAGTTCTACGAGTCACCGCTCGGCCAACACGTCGTCAAGGTACTTCCGCAAGTTCTCGAAGAATCGCAAACCGCCGGCATGCAGATCGATCGAAAGGTTGCGCTCGACGTGCTGCGCGGAATGTCCGACGAGTACCCTGAATTGAAGCGCATGCTCCCGGCAGAAAACGGCCAACCGGAGCCAAGTCCCGATACCAACACCGCACCGGAGAAATCGCCGGCACCGCCAGCGCCTACTGCTCCGCAGCAGTAATTGGCGAGCCATGCGCTGATGCCGACCTTCGCGAACTCGCCCGCGCGAAAAGGATTTGGTGCCGCCGTCGCTGCGGTCGCACTGTTAGTGCTCTCGCTCGTGAGCAGCACGCTAGACCCGGCGAGAGCCAGGTCGAGGCCTCAGAGCGGGACATCCATCACGGTTTCCGCCGCGATCAGCCTAAAAGATGCGCTGGATGAAATGGGTGCATCGTACGAACGGAACCATCCCGGCTTCCGGATCACGTTCAACTATGCCGGCTCCGGAACATTGCAGCACCAGATCGAGCAAGGAGCGCCTGTCGACATTTTCGTTTCCGCCGCTGAAAGGCAGATGGATGCGTTGCAAGCGGAAGGCCTGATCATCGCGGCGACCCGCCGCAACCTGGCAACCAACAAGTTGGTTCTAATCGTGCCGTCGAGTGCTCATGAGATCCAAGGCTTCCAGGATCTCACACGTTCGTCGGTGAAAATCATTGCCCTCGGCGAACCGGCGACCGTACCGGCTGGATTCTATGGGCAGCAAACACTGCAACACCTGGGGTTGTTTGCCGCCATCGAAAAAAAGTTTGTCTACGCCAAAGACGTCCGCCAGGTGCTCGTCTTCGTGGAAACCGGCAACGCTGATGCCGGGTTGGTCTATCAGACGGACGCCCGAATTTCTTCCCGCGTCCGCGTGGCGGCCGTCGCGCCCGATTCCTCCCACGATCCGATCGTGTATCCGGCGGCGGTGGTGAATACCACCAAACATCCAGACGCGGCCCAGGCGTTCCTTGATTTCACGACAAGTCCGCCCGCTCGCCTTATATTCGAAAAATACGGGTTCACGTCGGAAAAACAAGCCGAATTGCACTGATCCGGTTACAATCTCTCGCCGATGGCCCTTTTCGCGCCGCTGGCCCAAGTCACTCCCGTCGACTGGTCTCCGCTATGGATTTCGCTGAAAACCAGCATTGTCGCCACAATCATCACGCTGGTGGTCGGCCTCGCTGCGGCTTATTGGCGCGAGCGGCACAAGGGATCGGCGATGGCGCTGGTCGACGGAATCTTCATTCTTCCGTTGGTCCTTCCGCCGACAGTGGTGGGCTTTTTTCTATTGGTGATTTTTGGACGCAACGGTCCCGTAGGCAGAGTGTTGCTTCGGCTGGGAGCCACGGTCGTGTTCTCCTGGCCTGCCACGGTGATCGCTGCAGCGGTGGTTTCGTTTCCCTTGATGTATCTCACCGCGCGCGCGGCGCTCGAACAGGTCGACACGCGTTTCCTGGAAGCCGCCAGAACGCTCGGCGCGTCCGAATGGCGCGTTTTTCGAGAAATCGCTTTGCCGTTGGCCTGGCCAGGCGTTCTCGCAGGGACGATTCTTTCCTTCGCGCGTGCACTCGGTGAATTCGGCGCCACGTTGATGGTAGCCGGCAATATTCCCGGCAGGACGGCTACGATTCCGATCGCAATCTATTTCGCGGTGGAGGCCGACGATATGCACCGCGCGATCGTCTGGTGCGTGATCGACGTAGTGATTTCGCTCGCGCTACTCGGCGGGCTCTATCACTGGGCATACACGCCCGGCACGCGCCCTGCCCGCGAAACGAAACCCTAAAATGCCTCTTGAGATTCAAATCACGAAGCGGCTCGCGGAGTTCACGCTCAACGTGTCAATCACGGCTGGCGATTCGCCGCTGGGTATCCTCGGCCCCTCTGGCGCAGGCAAAACGATGTTGCTCCGATGCATCGCCGGGCTCGAGCGGCCTGATCGCGGCCGCATCGTCCTTGATGGCCGCACTCTGCTCGACACGGAACACGGAGTGGACGTGCCCAGTCGCGATCGACGTGTCGGCATGGTGATTCAGCATTACGCGCTGTTTCCACACAAGACGATCGCCGAAAACGTCGCCTTCGGCCTGCATCATCTGGCGCCGAGCGAGCGGACGCAACGCGTCGACGAACTCCTCGAACGCACCCGCATTGCGGAACTCGGGAAACGCTATCCCCGGCAAGTCTCCGGCGGCGAACAGCAGCGTGCCGCGCTTGCGCGCGCTCTCTCGATCGAGCCCTCGGCTCTCTTGCTCGACGAGCCGCTTTCGGCTCTAGACACGCATCTCCGTAGTCAGCTCGAAGCGCAGCTCCAGGAAGTTTTTCTGGTATACAGGAGACCCACTCTCCTGGTGACTCACAACGTCGAGGAAGCTTACCGACTTGGCCGCGAACTGCTTGTGCTTTCGCGCGGGCAGATTGCCGCTTCCGGACCGAGAGAGGACGTGTTCCGCCATCCGCCAAGCCTGGAAGTTGCACGGCTCACGGGATGCAAGAATTTTTCCCGCGCGCAACCAATTTCAGAGGATACCGTGCAGGCCATCGACTGGCGCTGCCAGCTGCGCGTTCGCACATTTCGCGGCGGTCCCGTTGCGTGTGCGGGAATCCGCGCGCATCACATCGATTTCGTGGAATCGTCGGACGGATCGTCTTCGAGCGAAAATGTGTTCCCTTGCTGGCTCGTTCGTTCTTCCGAATCGCCTTTTCGCGTCACGCTATTCCTGCGCCTGCACCAGCCGCCAGACGAATCCGGCAACTTCGATCTTCAGGCCGAGGTTTACAAAGAGAAGTGGGAGCATTTTCGCGGTCGGCCGCTGCCGTGGCACGTGCGGCTCGCTCCCGAATTGCTCTTCGTAATGCCCGAGTAGTGGTGGTTACTTGAAATGCTTCACCCATTTGATATCGAAGCCATAGGTGCCGTTGATATCGCGCAGGAATTCAACCGACAGATCACCCTTTACGGCGTACACCATCTGGATCATCTGATACTGGTTCGAAGTTGCGGCATTTGTCGAATACGTGATCGTCAGATCGCGCGCCACTTGCTCCTGGATTGTGACGCGTGCGGCAGCGTTGGAATCCGTCGCGGTTTCCGCCACAAACGGATCGACGCGAAACTGGCTGATACCGAATAGATGCTCAATTCGCCCTCCAATACCGGTGGAAATTGCCTCAGACAGCAACGCGGTCGCGCCATAGTTTTGCGCCGATCCCGGCTGCGCGGCCAACCCGCTTCCCTCCCCTGGACTTCCGAGCGCGAGCAACGCCACGATGTCCGAATCGGGCAGCGGCGGGTCAGACCGGTAGTTCAGCGAAAGCCGGCTCGCCGGCCCGGAAAAATCAATGGTCACTTGATATTGACTGATGTTCGTCGTTAGCTCGACATCGAGCACCGGATCCAGTCGAAATGGATTCGCAAAATTGATGTCGCCGCGCGTCAAATCAAACTGATTGCCCCGAAACGGCATCTCGCCGCTCAACAAATGAATGTGCCCGAGCAGCACAGGCCGATCCCACGTGCCGCGCAACCGCACGTCGCCATCCATTTCCACGTGCGCCCCGGTCCATTCAATTCGAGCCCCGGGACTCGTCTGTCCCTCCACATCGAACGCCAGATTCTGCAAAAATGACGAAGTCGACGGAGGTCCCGGCGCCGTTTGCGAAGCTGCCGCGAAAAACGAGGCGACGTCCACTCCCTGCGCGAAAAGCAGCCGCTGCACTTCCACTCTGCCGCTCACTAGCCCTCCGGTAGTCGTCCCGGAGAGTTGCAGCGTTCCGCCAGCCAGCCAGCTCATCCCAGTCGGGTAACGAATGCGCACTTGCGAAGTCGTCACATTCACTTCATAGCGCAGCGCGCCCTCACCGTAACTCACATTGCCGCTCAGGGTCAGGTTTCCACCGCCCGCCTCCGCATGGACGCGGTCAAATAGCAGCCGGCTCTTGTCGAAAACCAAGTCTCCATTCACATTGCTCAGTCCCATTGGAAAGTCCGCGTAGTGCGCGGACGCATTGCTCACGCTCGCCCGTCCGGTCACCTCCGGCTGCGCCATTGTGCCCTGGATCGATACGTTCAGGTCCGCGCGCCCCTGCGCGTCCAGGTCTGGCAGCATGCCCTTCACCAACCGCAGGTTCACGCCCCCCGACAGGGCGAAGTTCAGCGGCCGATCGCCGTTGAATCGCGCCGAACCGGTTAATTGAAAATCAGTGTCGGGGCCGTGGAGATGGGCCTGCTCGATGCGCACCTCGTTGCGTTGGTACGTCAACCGTATATCTTGATCGTTCGTAAGCTGCACGAGTTCGTAATTGAACGCGATATGCGTCACGTCCGCCTGCACTTGGATCGAATCTGGCCGCGCCGCTTCCCCCGAAAACGCAAACGTGCCGTCCGCCACGCTGTGTCCCGTCAATTGTTTCAAATGGAGGCCGGAAACGATGAAGGGATCGAGATCGAAGCCCTTCACCGAAAGTTGACCGGAGATTGGATCGCCGCCCGCCAGCCCCACGTTTAGATCGCCCTGCAATCTTTCGCGCACCGGCTCCGACGACAATGTCAGATTCGCGTTTTTCCCGTCGGACGTTAATTGCCCGCCAAAATTGCCTTCCGCTTCGGTCCCCAATTTCAAATTGGTCAAGCTCAGTTCGCCCTGTCCCACCGGCGCCCGCAGCGGCCCGCTGCCTCGCAGTTTGAACGCGAGCCGTCCCGCAATTGGCAGGGCCGACGTTTGGATCTTCGAAATGCTTTCAAGCGCAATTCCCGCTCCTGTCAGGTTGAACACGGCTTCCTGCTCATCCGGCCGGTAAAGAAAATCTCCATCAATCGTTCCCGAGCCCCTGCGCAGCTCCGCGTGCGACAGTTGCGCCTCGTCGTGCTCCGCGTGCAGATGCCCGCTCAGGCTGTCGAACCGGAGGCCTTTTGTTTCGACATCTTCGTAGACGAAATTCGCATCCAGCGTGGGCGACTCGCGCGTCCCGGCGCCATGAAAATCGCCCCTCAGAAATCCTCGCACCGGATAGCTGGTTTCAAACATGGCCTGGAGATCGTCGCTCGGCGAATGCTCTACGTGCGCGTCCAGCGTCCAGTCGCTCGACGGCAGAAAGCCCCAATCCCTGTCGAATTGCAGCGCCAGTTCGAACGTCGCCGTGCTCTCGCCGCGCTTCACTGTGGTCCTGCGAAGGTTGAATCCGTCCGGAGAATATTCCATATCGCCGTCGATCTGATCCCAATACAATCTGCCGTACGCCGCCTTCATCGCATTCACGTGGCCCGCGAACGTGGGGCCCACAATTGGGCCAAGCACTCGGCCGCGCCAAGCCACTTCCCCCGCTAAGCGCTGCCGCTCCGCATTCGGCCCGCGCAACACATTGATGAAGTCGTCCCATTGCAGCAAATCGTCCGCATGGAAGCTCACTTCCATCGCCGAATCCTTCGCGCCTAATGGCCCCTCCATCTCGATCCGTGCTTTCGGCGTCGTGATCTCGCTCGGAGCTACCTGCACAGTTTTCGTGTCTTGTGAATAGTCGTAGTCGATATGCGCCGACACTGGAATCATTCCTGCTTGCAGAACGGCCGGAGGCGACCACCGCGTCTGTCCGTGCGTGCGGAAGTGCTTGAAATTCGCGTTCCAGGTGTTCACGGAATCTACGTCCACCGAACCATCCCAGTGAAGCGCCTCCACCGGGAAACTCGAGTTCTCGAGCGCGTCAAAAATCTTAGCCAGGCTGTCGCCGTGCACCTGGGTCTCAGTGCGGAACGCCAGCCCGTGAAAATCCATTTGCAATCGCCCGGTCACGGAGCCGCCCAGCGCCCGCGCCTTCAAATTCGGTACCATCAGTTGCCGGTTCGCGACTTCGTAATCTCCCGACGTTTCCATGCCGCCGGTGTGGAACCATTGATCGCGCATGCGAATGCCTTGCGCGTTGTAATATCCGCTCGCCGTCCAGTTGCCACCGGAGTCAGTCGTCTTCGTTGCTCGCGTACTCTTGCCGCCGCCAGCCGGCGAGGCGCTGCCCGCCACCGATGCCGCCGCGTAGTGGGCGCGTCCTGAAAAATCTACGATTCCATCCGGCGTCCCTGGACTCCGCATGATCGTCCGCACATCTGCCAGCGAAAGTCTTCCGCGATACCGGAAGTCCCAGTCCGAACGCTCGAAGCTCGGCAAATCCGCGCGCGCGTCCAGCTCCGAATGCGGCAATTTCAGAATCATTTCGTCGAGCGAAAATGCGTCGCGTTGCAGCGTGAATTTCGCCGAAAGGTCGAAGTGAAATGGCCGATCGCGCCGCGCCGCCAGCGACACCTGTTGCCATTGCACCTGTCCAAAATAGAAGTCGGCGGCGTTTGCCGGCGTTTCGTGATGGAGAACAACGTCAAAATCACTTCCCGCCACGCCCAGCGGCGTGCGACGGTTGTTCAACAGCACGCTTCCGCCATTCAATTCGAACCGCCCCGCGTGCAGCTGAAATGGAATCTCGTGCCACGAACGCTTCGTCGTGGATTTCAGCTTGGGCAGATTGCTGTGGCCGTTCGCATCAATTTCCACTGCGACCTGGGGGCGCGTCAGGATCAATTCGTCAAGCGCGATCTTCCGCTCGAACAACGACAGAATGCGAACGTCGACGTCTATCCGGTCCGCGTGAAATAGTGGAGGCAGTGTGGGCGCTTCCAGCCCGTGCACCGTCAACTCGTCGATCTCCGCGCGCAGTTGCCAAAAGTGAAAATGAAATCCGCCAATTTCCGCGCGCGCTCCCGTCCTCTGCTGGATCTGCCTGACGATCGCGTGCCCCATCCACCGTTCCGCCAGGCCGGCCTCGAACAGGGTGGCGACAATCGCGATAAGTGCCACGATCACGATCACCGCCCCGAGGGTCAAGCGCTTGAGCCATCTGCTCATGGCGCGTCTCCCTGCGGCATCACGTCGATCTTCAATTGCGAGCGCGTATCGTCGAGCCATTGCTGCGCTCGGGCGTCGATCGCTCGCTGAATCAATACTTCCCGTATCGCGTTCTGCACGTTCTCAAGCGGCGGAACGCCCTCGTTTCGCGCTTTCAGCTGAGGTACGAATTCACTCTCGTAATACTTTTTGATTTCGTTTGAATCCACCTGCGCTGCGGGACGGAAGCGGTAGTCCAGAAAGCGCGACACATAGAGCTGCTCTGCCAGCAGCCTGCGCACAGCCGCGTCGTTGATCCCCGCTGCATCGCGGCGCTTGTCGAATTCCTCGGGTGATGAAAACTGCGCCACGAGAGCCTGATAAGCGCGATCGATATCGGCCTTCGACGGCGCCGGATAATTTGTTGCGGCGGCCTCGCCGCGTACGATCCACTGGTCCGCCAGCTCGCGGATAAGCTCGTCGCGCGGCTTGGAATTGCCGTCTACCAACTTCTGAAAACCGGCCAGTTCGCGCAGTTCGCTTTCCGTCAAAATGCTGTCTTCGATCCGTGCCGCCACGCCGTCAATCGGCTGCCCCTCATTCGTCGCGGCCGGCGGAGCTCCCGTTTGAGAATTCGATGTCTGTGCGCACACCGTCGTTGTTCCGGCCCCGGCCAGCAAGATGGTGAAAGCAAAAATAATGTTCGCCCATCGCATCAGAACACCGGCCCTATGTTGAATGAAAAGCCGAAATGCGACAGTTGAAAAACCTGCGTCGTCGGCGTCGTCGACCCTGTCGGAGTAATCGTCGCCTGGTATTGGGCGGGGTTGAGTAAGAATCCAAAGTCCACCCGTACTGGGCCGATGGGCGTCGGATAGCGCAAGCCGAATCCGACCGTGTGCGA
>JASHRI010000504.1 GCA_030037435.1 Candidatus Acidiferrales bacterium
GCCAACGCTATTCAGTCGGGGCGCATCGCGCATGCCTACATCTTTTCCGGCGTCCGCGGCGTCGGCAAGACTACGATCGCGCGCATCCTAGCTAAAGCCCTCAATTGCGCGAAAGGCCCAACACCCGAGCCGGACGGCACCTGCGACTCGTGCCGCGAAATTTCCGCCGGCACATCGCTTGACGTGATCGAAATCGACGCCGCCTCGAATCGCGGCATCGATCAGATTCGCGAACTGCGTGAGATGGTTCGCTACGCACCCGCCGCCAGCCGCTATAAAGTGGTGATCCTCGACGAAGCCCATCAGCTGACCGACGAAGCCTCGAATGCCCTGCTGAAAACTCTTGAAGACCCGCCCGAACGCGTCGTCTTCATTCTCGCCACTACGCAAGTGGAAAAACTCATCGAAACCATCAAATCCCGCGCACAGCTTTTCCAATTTCGCTCGCTCACGTTCCAGGAGATTGCCGGCGAAATCGAACGCATCGCCAAAGCCGAAAAGCTCACGATCGAGCCCGGAGCCGTCGCCGTCCTCGCCCGCGCAGCCGAAGGCAGCTTACGCGATGGCCTCTCGCTTCTCGAACAGGCCATCGCTTACGGTGGCGACGCGATTTCAGATGCGCAAGTCCGCGAACTTCTCGGCGTCGTAGCCGAAAGCGTTCTCGATGAGCTTGTCGAAGCAATCGCCGCGCAATCTGCCGAACGTGCGCTCGGCCTGGTTCATCGGCTCATCGCCGATGGTCAGAACCTTCAGCATTTCTGCCGCGAGGCGATCCGTCACTTCCGCAATCTTCTAGTCGCGCGCGTCTGCGGGGCCGATTCCGATCTTCTGGCCGCTCCCACCGACGAGCGACCACGCGTTGCGGCTCAAGCCGCACAATTCAGCGAAGAGGATCTCACGCGCTTCTTCAACATTCTCCTCTTGACTGACGAAGACCTTCGCCGCAAGCCCGATCCGCGCTTGCACCTGGAGCTTGGCTTGCTTCGGCTCATCAACGCCCAGCGCCTTGCTCCTCTTGAAGAAGTGCTTGCCGAACTTCGCGGCGAACCGGGAGTCGCTCAGCGGACTACTCGCCCGGCCGGGCGGCCCACGCATGCGGCGCCAGCTTCGCCCAACGCATCCAGTCCTGCAGCGCAAGCCTCACCTGCGCCCGCGCCGCCGTCCATGTCCGCTTCAGCCTCTGGTGCCGCTGTACGCATGGCCCCCGCCGCTGAGTCGAGTGCGTCGCCAGCCGCCACGCTTGCTCTTCCGCCGAGCGTCCCGGCGACGCGCGTGATGTCGCCCGTGCCAGCGTCGCCGCCTCGCGTCGTAGCGCGCGCGGCCGCTGACAGCGAAAGTGGACTCGCGTCCGCCCAAGTCGACGCGATCAAGGCCGCATTGCAGGGGCAGAAATTTTTGTGGTCAATGGTCGAGCACGCCACCCGCTGGGAAATTCAAAGCGGCGAGCTGCATCTGTTTTTTCCGGCGGAAAGCCGCGCTCTCGCGGAAATGTTGCAGGCCCGCGACCCGATGGAACGATTGCGCACAGTCTTGAACCAAGTGGTGGGCCAGCCCCTGCGCGTATGTGTTAAACTTGAGTCAGGTCGAGCGTCTGCCGCTCGCGGTTCGGAGTTGCGCGCTCGTTTTGAGGAAGATCCGATCGTTAGGGCGATGCTCGAAAAGTTTGGCGGCCAAATTTCCAGGGTCAAGCGCCCGGGCGAGGAATAACGCATGGAAGTCAAAGCCTTGCAGCAGATGCTGTCGCAATTCAGGCAGGTGCAGGAGAAGCTCGAGCAGCGCATCGAAGAGCTTTCCGTGGAGGCATCGGCGGGCGGCGGCATGGTGACTGTGAAGATGAACGGACAGAAACATCTGACCGAAGTCCGCATCGAGCCCGACCTCTTCAAGAGCAAGGATCAGGAGATGCTGCAGGAACTCATTCTCGCCGCCGTCAACGACGCGACTCGCCGCGTCGACGAGGAGCTCGCCAAGCAGGTCACCGACATTACCGGCGGAATGCCTGGGATTATGGGCCTCAAAATCCCCGGCATGTTCTAGCCTCCGGGCACTGCACCGACCGCGTCTTTTTCCCTTCGTGGCGATCGCTTTTTGTGAACTTTTTCCCTTTGCCCTCCCTTCTGTTGCCCTTTCGCATTCGCCCAAAAAAAAAGAAGGCGAAGCCCATGCTTCGCCCTCTCTTACTCCTCGAATTGTCTTGTGCTCTACCGCGGCGGCGGCCCCATCTGGAAACCGGGCTGATGGTGGAACAATCCGATCAGCACCGTGCCGGTGAGAACGTGGCCGTCCATTGCCTTTTGAACGTCATCGCGGCTGGCACCCTTCTGCAAATCGAGCTTGGTGTCCAGAGCGAAAAGTTCAAACGTGTAATGGTGCGCCGGCCCTGCAGGTGCGCAGGGACCGAAGAACATCGGCTGTCCCGTAACGTTGGCCGCTTGTACGCCGACAGTCGAATCCGCCTTCACACCTTCCGGCAGCGACGTTGCATCGCCCGGAATATTGAAAATCATCCAGTGCGTGATGTCATCGAAGGATTTTCGCGCATGCGCATCCGGATCGTGCAACAGCAGAACGAAGCTCTGCGTGCCGGCCGGCGCGTTGGTCCACGACAGCGGCGGCGAGGTCATATTCGCGGGCGACGTCATCGTTTTTCCGTCCGGCGAGCACGTATACTTGTCGGGAATCGTTGTGCCATCGGCAAACGCGCTGCTCGTAAGTTGTAGCGGAGGCCCCATCATCCGCCCACCGCCACCGCCGGGACCTCGCCCCGGAGGCGGACCTTGTTGTGCCATTGCTGGAACCAAGCAGATCGCCAGCAAAAAAACCAAAGCGGAAAGCCATTTCACCCCTGTCATTCGCATTCGGTCTTTCCCCCTTTAAGCTCTGAAAGTATCTTGGAATCCGTGTCCAAGGCCCAGCCGCGAAGCGCACGAATTGTACCGCCCGCAGACTCGCCTGCGCAATCAATCCGTCTGATCTATGGACGCCCACCGGCTTCAGCGCGTTTCATCAGCACGAATAGGTTGCGGCCCCGCGCGGAGCTGAGCAGAGAAACCTGTCGGTAACAACTGAAAGTGATGAAGTGAAGGTGGCCCTACCCGTAGATTCGTTTAAGCCCCTTCGGCATGATGAAGAGCCCCACGCTCCCACACCGAGCGTACGGCACCCGCAACACATCCTCAGAAGTTACGTACCGAGCATGCTATCATGCCCCCATGCGCAGCTTGCCGGGAAAAAGGATGGGCCGTCCGTGGAGCGCGAGTTTACCGGGTGGATCAATTCCGACGGACAATCGTATTTTCAAACACCTACAAAAATGAGCCGAGATGCATCTTCCTAAAAAAAGAGCTGTTCCTCCGCGGCCGCTCTCGCCTAGGGAAGTAGAGTGGATTCGGGAGATATTGGAACACAATCCTGCGTGGGCGGATGTCGATTTGAGAGGTACGATGGCCGTTGGTGAGTGTGACTGCGGTGAGTGTCAAACGGCCTATTTGGACAGTGCTGCACCGCAAAATCCTAAACTCAGAGGATCAAGAGGGTATATCGGCAGGATTGAAATCAGAGCCGCCGAGGACTTTGGCATTACCGTAACACTAGATCAAATCGATGGGAAACTCTACGAGCTTTATGCTCTTGCCCTGGATTTGCGGCCGCCATTTAATCGGCAGCTGCCCGAAAGGTGGACCGAGAAGGGACGCACGATAACGCCGATGTAGGCGTTCCTTCAATTCGATCGGTTGATCAGGTTGCTGATCCTCGCATTCCAGTGGCGAGCCTGTCTTTGCCGTTCGAAATAGTTGCCCCTGCGTTGCATCCTGCCGGGTGCCCCAGGCCTCGATCTTGAACTTGAAGATGCCCGACGCTCGGTGTTCGAGCGCGTGCCTGAGGCCAATCGCCTCTGCCGGTGCGGGCTTCAATCTAGGCTCGTCCCTGTTTCTTCCTTGACAATGGGGTTAATTTCATAGTAACATGCGTTGTTTTTGTTGTTCGCGCTGAAGCTGCTGGGCGCGGACAACATGTTGAAACGCTCGCAGCGGCGCAGGCGATCGGTGTGTCTTTGTCCGCACGCCGGATGAAAGGGACGACACGATGGCAAAGCAAGTGGAGGTCCAGCCCATGGCCCGCGACTTGCCAGCCGCCACTTGTGCATCCTGGCCCTTCCTAACCGGAACTCCCTTTCGATTAGAATCGCGCCTAAGTCGTAGAAAACAATCATCGGCGACCCGTTCTAACCGAAACTCCGATCCGGCCCTCTGCACCAAAGTTGTGCGGCTCCCAGAAAATGCCCTCCTGGCGAGGGTGAATCGCTCTTTGACAATTGAATCACTTGCAGATCGGCGCGCCGCCAAGGGCCCTGTTTCCCTTCTGGCGGAAGCCGATGTGAATCTGCAATAATCCAACAGGATGAAACTCCATGCCTGATTTTGCGCCGCCAGTGGCGCGTCTAATCGACGAACTCAAGCGGCTTCCGGGAATTGGCCAGAAGACCGCGCAACGCCTCGCCTTCTTTCTGCTCCGCGTAGATCGCGACCAGGCTCTGGCACTCTCAGACGCGATTCGTGACGCCAAGGAGCACGTCCGCGAATGCTCGGTGTGCAACAACATTACGGACACCGATCCTTGCCTCTTCTGCACCAGTGCCACGCGCAACAGAAGCACCATCTGCGTGGTGGAAGAAGCCACCAACATCCAGGCGGTGGAAAAGACGCGGCAATTCAGCGGGCTCTACCACGTCCTTGGCGGCGCGCTTTCGCCGCTGCAAGGAGTGGGACCGGATCAGTTGAAGATTCGCAGCCTCATCGAACGGCTGAAGGGCGGCGCGGTGGAGGAGATCATTATCGCCACGAATCCCACGGCGGAGGGCGAAGCGACCGCCGTCTACTTGTCTAAACTCATCAAGCCTCTCGGCGTCCGCGTCACCCGCATCGCGATGGGAATCCCAGTCGGATCGGACCTGGAATACGCCGACGAAGTCACGATGCTCAAGGCGATGGAAGGCCGTCGCGACATCTAAAGGGTGCCGCTATTCTTTATTTTCCTTGTCGTGAAAATCCGTGCCATAGGACGGGTCGTCCTTTGTGCCGGTGATTTTGATTGGTATGACCGTTCCCTTATGCGGGCCTTCGAAGAATGGGTTGAACGGCTTTAGCAGGACGGATTTCCAGCCGGTCATGGTCTGTGACAGCTTTGCGTCCAGCCGCAGCTTGCCGCGGAAATCCAACTGGTCATTGTCGAGGTTGTAATTGCCATCGAGCGCGATCGAAGCGCCCTCCACGCCAAATCGAAGCTGCGAAAATTGAATCTTCGCATCAGCCATCGTGAAATCGCCGTCCAGACTCGACACGGTATCCGCGACCCCCATATCCGACGGCCTCCCTTGCCCTTTGCGGCTCAGCGTGTCGATTTTTCCTTGCACCGTCGGATTGGTGAAGTGGACCTTGCCCAGGCCGAATTGCCCGGTGATTTGCAGGCGGTCCACGAGATCTTCGTCGCGTTCCGGAATCAGGATCTTCGCTTTCAGATGCGCGGTGCCGGTCATCACGGGCTTGTCGATTTTTACCGCCAGCGCCAGCAGGTCCTGAATGCGGGCATCGTTCGAGACCGCATCGAATGCGATCGTCCGGCCTTTGATCTTGGGATAGAAGTCCACCACTTCGCCTTTCGTATCCAGTGTGGTGCCCAGGAACCTGGCATTGACATACGTCAGGATGGTGTTTCCGTTCGTGCCGTCCACGATGGCGTTGAAATCGGTATGGAGAGCCATCGGACGCGCGCTCGTCCGAAGGGCAAAGTCCGGCGTGTCGGTCACTCCTTCGACCTTCAGATAATCCAGCGGCCCGGCAAATGTTCCCACGGAAGAAAGAATACCGTGCAGGCCTTTTAGCGTGCCAAGGTCGGCATTGAAGAACGTGTACTTCGCGCTCACCGGCGTAATGCTAGGCTCGTCCGCCTTCCACGGGCCGAACAGGCCGTCGCAGTGGATATCGCCGTGCGGCTTGGGATTCGTAAGCAACGCATGAAATGCAGCGGGCCGGCCGAAACCGAAATTGTCCATCACGAGGTCGTGAATTTGGAATTGGTTTGGAGGTTTGGTGTCTTTTCGCAATATCGTGATCAGGGCGTTGTCCACGCGAATCTCGCCGATGACGATAGGAATCCTTTTGGCGAGGTTCGTGTCGGTTCCGTGAAACATAGGCGGTCCGCCGGGCGTACGCGGAGGCGTGTTGATCTCGAGCCCCTCCACCTGCACGACTTTGATCTTAGGCCGCTTTCTCAAGAGACTCAGAAGGGTGCTATTGAATGTGACCCTACGCATCTGAAACAGCGGTGGGATATCCGTGCGGCCGTTGTGCCGCATCACCAGACCGGTCACCACCACGTGAACGCGCGGGTAGAAATTTACGTCGAGACTCTGGAATTGGACGCTGCTGTTGAAGTGGGTTTGCAGGTAGTAACGCGCTTCGTCCTGAATCATCGCTCGGAATCTAGGCGCCATGAAATGCAGAGTAATGACGACCGCAATGGCGAGCGCTATGAGAGCGCCTAGCAGAACTGCAAGGGCCACCGTCCATCTTCGCATCGCGCTCAAAGACTTGCCTCGGAAAGCGCCCTGGATCCGGCGCCATCATCGACACCCGACTATCGCTCAGATTTACCCATCGCCGTGGCGCCAGCCATCAGGGACTACCTGTAGAGCGCTCTCTCCTGCCCATTGGCGGGTCGGAAGTTACCCTTACGTACAGGCTATCGACCGCTCCAGGGGGAGATGCTACGCTTGAAAATTGCCCGTTGGGGGGAAAGTTTGATCGAATCGTTGGCATCGAACGACGCCGGCACACAGAGGCGCCGCAGCACGCGCATCGTGCAGGCTGTACCCATCAGCGTCACGGGTGTGGATGCGCTCGGCCAGCCGTTCAAAGAGCGCACTACGACCGTAATGGTCAATTGCCACGGCTGCAAGTACCAATCGAAACACTATGTTCCGAAGGGTTCGCCCATCACCCTAGAGGTTCCCCACACCGACCCCGGCCGACTCCGAACCGTGCAGGGGCACGTGGTCTGGGTCCAGAGGCCGCGAACCGTACGCGAACTCTTTCAGATCGGGTTGGAATTTGAAACTGCCGGAAACATCTGGGGCATAGCGTTTCCGCCCGACGATTGGTTCCCCTGCACTGACGAAATCGCGCCAACGGAACCAGCCGAGGCGGCGGGGTCCACGGGTCCACAGTCGATGCCGGTTGCACCTCCAGCGGCTCCGGAAAAAGTCTCTCAAGCACCCACTGCGCCTTCGGCTGCGAGTGCGACGCCTGTAGCTGCACCGGGAGCCGATGCCAAGATCCACGTAGTGCCCAGCTCATCGGTAACTCAAGAGGTTCAGCCTGCGGCATCTGAACAGCAGATCGCCCAGATCGTCGCCGAGGCCAAAGAGACGCTCGACAAGACAGCTCGCAAGCAGGCGCAATCCGCGATCAACGAAGAGATGACGATTGTGCGCCAGCAGCTCGACGCGCAGCTTCATGAAGCCGTCGAACACGCCATCAAGGTCTCGATGGAGCGCGTCTCCGAATCGGCGGCAAAGAAAGTGATCCAGCAAGCCGCGGATCGCACCACCTCGATCGTCGAAGAGGCGCGCAAGACCAGCGAGAGCAACGTAGCAAATCTGGACGCAAGGATTCGCCAAGCCGTCTCGGATGCGGTAAGCCACGCGGCGGAGCAGGCTGCGCAACAGGCGGCTCAACAGGCTGCGGCGCAAAATTTGAAGCAGACGGTGGAAACCGTGGTAGCGAAAGTGGTCTCAGAGCGCGAGGCCACTTCACCCTCATTGGGTATCCTGTCTTCGCCAGAGGCCGCGCAGCAGCACATCGACCAATGGAAGAAAAATCTGGAAGAAACCGCGCAGACGGTCCGCGATCAGACGCTCGAACAAGCGCACGCGGATGCTGTCGACGCAAACCGCCGCTGGAGCGAACAGCTCGAGGAGACGCTCGCCGGAGCATCGCAGAGTCTCGGCGAAAGGCTTGAAGAAGTTTCGCGAGTAACCATTAGCCAAGCCGAACAGTCGCTCGCGGCGAAGAGCTCACAACTTCGCCATTCAATCGACGAAGCGATTGCCGATGCGCAAGCGGCCATGCAGACCATGGACGCAAGCCTCGCACTGCAACGCGCACGCACGAACGAGACAACGGCGCAGATAGAAGAGGCCGCGAAATCCACGCTGGATCGCACGCGCCAGCGCCTGGACGAAATCCTCACGTCCCAAAGCGATGAAATTGCGCGCAAAGCGGATCAGGTGATCGCGGAGCGCTCTCAACAGATCGAGCCGCTGTTGCAAACTTCGGTGCGGAGCGCGGCAGAGCGGTTTGCGGGCGAAATCGACCGAACGCTCGCATCGAAACTCAACAGCGCGGAGCTGGCCGCGTCCGAACTCACTCGTGCGCGCCAACAGGCAACGGAACTTCACAACAATCTGAACGAACAGATGCGCTTGGCTTCCGAACAGACCACTCGGATTCAGGACGCGATCCAGATGGAGGCGCAGCGCGCTGCTCAGCAGGCCGCGGATACGCAGAACAAGTTGGTCGAGCAGATGCGTCAAGCTGCCGAGCAGGCTGCCCGGATTCAGGAAGCGGTGCGCGGTGAAGCGCAGCGTGCCGCAGAGCAGGCTGCACAAACTCAAGACATCATTCGCGCGCAGGTTCAGAAAGCCTCGGAACAGGCCGTGCAAGAATCGGTCGACCGGATGCGCCAAGAGGCTGCGAAGGTTCCAGCGGAGTTCGAGGAAGCTTGCCGCGCAACGCTTTCCAAGGTCGAGGAGGAGCTGGAACAACGGAGCACCGAGACCCAGCACGCCACCTATGAAGCGCTGCTGAAGGCTTCCGACTGGTATCAGAAGAAGGCGCAGACGACGATGCAGTCGACGCTCGAAAAGACGGTCGAGCAATCGACCGGCACTCTGCGCCAGCGGGCCGCGGAAATTTCCAGCCTGGTGGCTTCGGAGCTCGACCATTACGGCCGTACCTACGTCGACCACAGCCGTGCGCAGATCGAGGAAGCGGCAAAAGAAAACGTGGACCGTGGGCGGGCCAAGATGGGCGAAGTGGCAAACCTCACGACGGCCGATTTCGCCGAACGCATCCAAAGCGTGACGGTCGAATCCATGCGCCGATTCGAAGAAGCCTCCAGACAGGCGCTGGAAAAGGCACGCTCAGACCTGGAATACAACCGCGAGAGTTCACTAACAGATTTCCAGAATCATCTGGACGAGAAAATGGTGCTGGGCGTGGAACAAGCTCGCACCTATCTGCAATCGCAGCTCGTGCCGCTGCTTGAGGAATGGGAGGAAAAGCGCCAGGAGCAGCAGCGGGAATGGATGGAGCAGCTCAAGAAGTCTACCAACGAATCGATCGAGCACTACAAAACGCGCCTCGAAAACGCGTCAAATTCCTGGCTGCTCGCATCGGCAACCACGCTCGGCCAAAGTTCTCAGGCCGTGATAGATACACTCGCCAAATCGGCAGAAAAGCGAATTCGGGAAACGTGCGCCGACGTCTTGGCCGGCATGGGCGACACGCTGAAGGAACGCCTGATCGGAATTTCCGGCCAATTCGAGGCGGACGAAGAGGACGAGCCTCCGGAAAAGAAGAAGCCTTAGCAGCGCCCGACTTACTCCAGCCTGTTTGACACATTTTTACCTGTCCCTTTGTGACGCCAACTTCGATTTCTGCTTGCGGCGGTCGCGCCGGTATAATGAGTCGCATGTCGAATCAGTCTTACCTGAGCGTGTGGTGTCCGGAGTTTCCAGAGGAAAAGATTCTGGAGCGGTTCGGAGCGCTGCTTGGCACGGTCCCTTTCTCTGCGTCGCGGCCCGGCTTCACCCAGTTGACAGTTCGCGCAGTCGATGCGGCACAATTCCCGATCCTGGAACAAGATCTGCGCATGATGCCGCTCGACGCCGAGGGCATCATTGAATTGGCTCGGGACCATCTGCACAGCGATTGTTCTTACGAGGTGCACTGCCACTGGGATCTGGCGGTATTCGACGGAGCCACGGGAAAGTCGAAGGTCGAGCTGCAGTCCCTTGAGGTTTTTTGCCACGGCGAGGATTACGACGACGGCTTTTGGCGCGACAACGGCCACCTGGAAATAAACTTCGGTTTCGAGCACTTATTCACCGGCCACGCCGGGCTGCTGGGTCTTCATCCGCACTCAACGACGCCTCCGCAAAGCATCGAGGAAGCACGTTTTTTGGAAGTGATGGCCTGGCCTGAAAATCTGGAAAAATATCAGCAGCAGACTCGCGAGAACATTCGCAAACTTCTCGATTGGGTTCGCCGAATCGAACAGGCTGTGCCCGTTGAAAAATTGCGCTTGTGGTCCGAGGGTGAAGAGAATTTCGAAGCGCGAATCGAAGACATCCTCGCGGCGCACTAGAGCGCGCGTCGCCCGCGCCGCGGATTGCACGAGCAGCCGGCCCGCGGCGGATGGAAAACAGCCAGAGCCGAGGCCTTTCGAGAACGGAATCTAGGCTGTAGAATCGCTGGAGCAGCGTGGTCGGGGTGGATCGGAGTCCGGCAGGACTGAATTGACGAAATGGGTCCCGCAAGGAATGCACATCGCCGGTGGCGCTCACCCGTGGATGTAGTCGAAATCGTGGCCTTTGCGTCTAATACTCGCCGATGAATGCCATCGCGCAACGCGTTTCCACTGCTGGCGCGCGTCCCCCGCGGCCTCCTTCCGGCTGGAGTCATCTGAAGACCCTGATTCCCTATGTGCTCCGCTACAAGGGAATGGCGGTGCTTGGCCTGATTGTGCTGGCCTTGATGGGCATCGTCGGTGCCTTGCCGCAACTGATTATCGGCGCGATCACGGATTGCCTTCGTTCCGCGCCGGAACCTCTTTCGACCCTTACGGGAACCGCCCGACACCTGCTGCATCCGCTGTTTGCCTTCTACGCGCCGATGAACAAGCACACGCTGGGGTGGTACTGCGTGATCCTGGTCGCGGTCATGCTTGTGAAAGGATTTTTCTCGTTCTGGAGCCGGTGGATCCTGATCGGGATGTCGCGGGACATCGAATACGACTTGCGCAACGACCTGCTGGCGCGGCTGCTCGATCTCGATCCGGAGTTTTACGC
Organism: Candidatus Acidiferrales bacterium; assembly: GCA_030037435.1. Classification (GTDB taxonomy): domain Bacteria; phylum Acidobacteriota; class Terriglobia; order Acidiferrales; family UBA7541; genus Palsa-295. The sequence goes on from JASHRI010000504.1 coordinate 11,132, forward strand.
GCGGAATCGCACGGGCGATCTGATGTCGCGGGCGACGAACGACTTGAACGCGGTCCGCATGGTGCTCGGCCCCGGCATCATGTACACGGCGAATACGCTAGCGACGATGGTGCTGGCTATCTATTTCATGGTCAAACTTTCGCCGATTCTGACGCTTTGGGTGCTGGTGCCAGTGCCACTCGTCGCGCTGGCCGTTCGCTACTTCGGACAGGTGATTCATCGGCTGTCGGAGCAGATTCAGGCTGCGCTGGGCGTGCTTTCCACACGAGCGCAAGAGAATTTGACCGGCATCCGCGTGATCCGAGCTTACGCGCAAGAGAAATCGGAAATCGCGGCTTTCGACGAGGCGAACCGAGACTATGTGGGCGTTAACATAAAATTAATCGCAAGCTGGAGCATGTTCTTCCCCGCCCTCGCGGTGCTGATCGGCCTTACGGTGGTGATTCTGATGGCACTGGGCGGCATACGCGTGATCAATGGCAGCATATCGCTTGGCACATTCTCGGCCTTTTACGCATTTCTGATTCAGCTCACTTTCCCGATGATTGCCATTGGATTTGTGACCAATATATTCCAGCGCGGCGCCGCGTCGATGGGCCGATTGAAGTACATCATGGAAGCGCGGCCGAACATCCGAAACGAAATGCTTACGGAAACCGGCGCAAGACAAGCGCCGGTCGATGGGAACGGCCAGCCCGGGCAGCGAGAGAGCAGCGCGGCGTTGGCGCCCGAGCCATCGATCCGTGGCGAAATTGAATTTCGCAATCTGACGTTCTCCTATCCGACGGGGAAAAATGGGGAAACCGTCCGCGTGCTTTCGGATATCAGCCTTCACGTTCGGGCTGGATCTACGCTCGCCATCGTTGGGCCCACCGGCAGCGGGAAATCGACGTTGGCGGCACTGGTGGCGCGCTTGTGGGATGCGCCAGAAGGTACGGTGCTGATCGACGGCAGGCCGATTCGCGAGTATTCCCTGTCCGAGCTGCGCCGGGGGATCGGATACGTACCGCAGGACACGTTTCTCTTTTCCGACACGATCCGCGAAAACATCGCCTTTGGCACCGCCGAGTGCATCGAGGAACAGGTGCTCGAAGCAGCGGAAATTGCCTCCATCGCGGGCGAGATTCAGGGTTTCCCGAAGAGTTTTGAAACGCTCGTCGGCGAGCGCGGCATCACTCTATCGGGCGGGCAGAAGCAACGCACGTCGCTAGCGCGGGCTGTGCTGCGGCAACCGAAGATCCTGATTCTCGACGATGCGCTGTCGAGCGTCGATACCGAGACGGAAGAACGCATCCTGCGGCGGTTGCGCGAGGTGATGAGCCAGCGCACGACTATTTTGATCGCGCATCGAATTTCGACAGTCAAGAATGCGGATCAGATCGCCGTGATGCGCGAGGGGCGCCTGATCGAATTGGGCACGCACGAGGAATTATTGGCTCTGAACGGTTACTACGCCGATCTGTATCAAAAGCAGCTGCTCGAGGAAGAACTCGAACGCGAATGAGCGATTTTCGCGAAGAAGAGAAGCTCGGCAAAATCTACGACACGCAGCTCACGCGGCGGCTGATGAAGTATCTGCGGCCGTACCGATGGAGCGTGGCCTTGGCGCTCTCGGTCACATTTGGCGTCGCAGCGGTGACTATTATCGGCCCGAAGCTGTTCGAGATCGCGATCGACAGTTACATCGACCCAGGATTTTCTCACACGATCGCAAGGCACAAGGCGGTCGTTGGACTGATATGGATCGTCGTGGCCTACCTGGGCAGTCTGCTCGCCAATTTCGGTTTGCAGTACGGGCAGGTACGAATCATGCAAGTGGTCGGGCAGCAGACAATGTACGACCTGCGCAAGGAAATCTTCGAGCACTTGCAGCGCCTGCCGATGAGTTTCTTCGACCGCAGCCCGGTGGGAAGGCTGGTGACGCGTGCGACGACCGACGTGGACGCGTTGAACGACCTGTTCGCTTCGGGCGTAGTCGCGATGCTCAACGATTTCGTGATGCTCACTGCGCTGGCCATCTATCTGTTGTGGTCGCATTTCTATTTGGGATTGGCGACTCTTTCGCCGTTGCCGATCATGATCGTAATCACGTATGTCTTCCGCAATCAAGTGCGCGACGCCAACCGGCGAATTCGCACATTGATTGCGCGGATCAATGCGTTTCTGCAGGAGCACATCAGCGGCATGGCTGTGGTGCAGCTATTTAACCGCGAGCAGAAGTCGAGCCGCCAGTTCGCGGAATTGAACCGGCTGCACATGCTGGCGTACAAGGACGCCATTGACGCATTCGCGTTCTTCTTCCCCGCGGTGGAATTTCTCAGCATGGCGGGCATCGCCCTGCTGTACTGGATCGGCGGCGTGCGGCTGATCGACGGGAAGATCGAAATCGGCGTGCTGATCGCATACATGATGTACGCGCAGATGTTTTTCCGCCCGATTCAGGACCTGAGCGAGAAATTCAACATCTTGCAAACCGCCATGGCAGCTTCTGAGCGCATTTTCAAGCTGCTAGATGAGCAGGTGACAATTGTGTCTCCAGCTCATCCAAGCGTGCTGGCCTCGGCGCGCGGCGAGATCGAGTTTCGCAACGTCTGGTTTTCATACACGGGCGGAGCGACGCCGAAGGACGAAGAGTGGGTGCTGCGCGACGTTTCGTTCCGCGTAGAACCGGGCCAGACGCTGGCGATCGTGGGCCACACGGGAGCGGGCAAGACCACGATCATCCAACTTTTGCTGCGTTTTTACGACATTCAGCGCGGCCAAATTTTGCTCGACGGCGTGGATATCCGCGAAATGGATCTGCGGGATTTGCGCTCGTTGTTCGGCATCGTGCTGCAGGATCCGTTCCTATTCACCGGAACGCTTGCATCAAATGTGCGGCTCGGCAGCACTCAAATCGACCGTTCCGCGGTGGAGCGAGCGTTGCGCGAGGTGGGGCTTGGTCCGTTCCTCGATTCCGCACCGCAAGGCTTGGAAACGCCGGTTACGGAGCGTGGCGGCACGCTCTCCGTCGGACAGCGGCAGCTCGTGAGCTTCGCGCGAGCCCTTGCGCACAGCCCGCAGTTCCTGATCCTCGACGAGGCAACTTCCAGCGTCGACACGAAAACGGAACTGCTGATTCGCGAGGCGCTCGACCGGCTGTTGACCGGGCGCACAGCGGTAGTGATCGCGCACCGGCTGAGCACCATTCAACACGCGCACCGAATCCTTGTGTTCCATAAGGGTCGTCTGCGCGAACAGGGCTCGCACCAGGAATTGCTGGCCTTGCGCGGAATTTACTATCGGCTGTACCAACTGCAGTACAAGGAGCAGGAGATGGTGGTCAGGTTGCCCGGTGCAACGACGCCCGATCTCTCGCGCCCCGTGTCTGCCGATGACTGATCGGCTTGCGAAGGTCCGCCTAGCCGCTCCAGCGCGACCTTTTTCCCTGCTTCGGTTTTTGTCCCGTTTTATCTGCCCTCTTCCATGAGCGGTCCCACAATTCTCCTTTCCGCAGGTGAAGCGTCGAGCGACATGTATGCCGCGCGGCTGGCTGACGCACTGCGCCAGCGCACCGGCGCGCAGTTTTTCGGTATGGGAGGGCCGCGCATGGCGGCAGCAGGCGTCGAGCTGATTGCCGACTATCACGAGGTGGCTGTCGTCGGCATCGCGGAGGTGCTGCACAAAGTTCCGTCGGTGGTGCGCGTGCAACGGCGCCTAGCGCGCGAGGCCGTTCGACGGCGCGCCAATTTGGCGATTCTGGTGGATTCGCCCGGAACGCATTTGGGAGTCGCGCGGCGCCTGAAAAATGGCGGAGTCCCTGTCGGCTACTTCATCGGACCGCAAGTTTGGGCATGGCGCCCTGGGCGCGTGCGCGTTGTCAAACGGCTCGTGAAGCATATGGTGGTCATCTTTCCCTTCGAAGAAAAAATCTATCGCGATGCGGGCGTGCCAGCGGACTTCGTCGGGCACCCATTGGCGGATGTGGTTCACCCGTCGATGACGCGAGCTGAGTTTGCGGCGCGGCATGGACTTGATGCTGCTCGCCATATTGTGGCGCTCCTGCCCGGCAGCAGGCGCAACGAGATCGCGCAAAATTATCCGACGGTAGTTGGCGCGTGCGCGCAATTGGCGCACGAGCTGGCGGGTTCGGGTGGAGTGCAATTCGTCCACGCCGCGGCACCGGGTCTCGACGCTGAGCTTTTCGCAAGCCACGAGCGCCAAGCGGACGTCAAAGTCACGCGCGTGCAGGGCGAAGTCTACGATGCACTTACCGCGGCCGACTGCGCTATCGTGGCGAGCGGTACGGCGACCGTCGAAGCGGCCATGCTCGGGACGCCGATGGTGGTGGTCTATCGCGTGGCGCCGCTCACGGCATGGATCCTGAGGCGAATGGTGCGCACGCCCTATTTCAGCATGGTCAATCTGATCGCCGGGCGGCGCGTGGTGCCCGAGCGCATCCAGGACGATTTCACGGCGGGTACCGTGGCCGCGGATGTCCGTCGCTTGCTAGAGTCTCGTGACGCAGCCGAGGAAATGAATCGCGGGCTCGCCGAGGTGAAGCAGCGGCTCGGTTCCGGCGGAGCGATTGAGCGGGCAGCCGAAATGTTCGCGAGGATGCTCTAGGGCAACGCGCCGGGCAACTGCCTGAGCGAATCTGGTATCTTAGCTACCAGGCAGACGGACTGACCCTTTCGGGAGAGGTCGCTTCTTGCGTAAAACCTATCGATTGGCCGCGACTTTGGCGGTTCTTTTGTTTGCCGCGGCGCTGACCTATGCGCAGGCTCCGCGCGCATTTCCGTTTCGAGCGACCAATTACAATGTCGAAGTGATGATTTCGCCGGATCAGCAGACGATTTCCGGCGAAGCGAAAGTCGATTTTGTAGCGCGCCAAGTCGCAAGAACAGTGCTTGTCGAGTTGCATCCCGACCTGCGCGTCACCTCCGTGAAAACCTCCGACGGACAATCGCTGAATTTCGCGCGCGACAACGACTCGCCGCTAAATCTGACCGTAGCTCTGCCTGATACCGCGACGCCCGGCAAGCAATTTACGCTCACCTTCGAGTACAACGGTCCAGTGTCGAGCGAAGACGACAGTCCCACCAAGGGCGTACGCTTCGCGTCCGTCGACAAGACTTCCGCATATCTCTTGCTCCCGGCACGCTGGTTCCCGCTCACCGATTACCCGTCGAATCGCTACACCGGCACGTTCAATATCATCGTGCCCAGCAGCTTCGCGGTCACAGGCACAGGCAAGGCCGACGCTCCGGTGATGCGTCCTGGTATCGGCAATGCGCCGGCGCAAGCGTCGTACACATTCCACTGCGACCAGCCTGGACCTGTCGGTTCCTTCGTTGCCGGCAACCTGCAACTTTCGCCGCAATCTGCCGAGGGATACTCGATATCCGTCTACACGCCGCCTTCGCAGGCGCCCACGGCATCGGGCTATGCGAATTCGCTCGCGCAGATCATGAGTTATTTTTCCGATTCGTTCGGGCCGCTCACCAACCAGCCGGGCGCGCCAAGTCTTACCCTGGCCCAGATGCCCGATGGCTCTCTGCCCGGATATTCCGCTCCCGGTCTGCTGCTGATCAACGCGAGCCAATGGACGCCAAAGCCCAACGAGCGCGTGCTTTCGCGCTTAGCCGCCGGCCAGTGGTGGGGCAGCCAAGTGCTTCCGGCTACAGCTTCCGATGTTTGGCTCACGGACGGCTTGTCGCGCTATTCCGAAGCGCTGTATGCCGAGCAGGCGGACGGCGTCGCTGGCCTGCATCAGGCCCTGGAAGACTTCGCCGTCGGAGCGCTGATGTTTGAAGATGCAGCTCCCATCGCGCAAGCGCAACGTCTGTACCCATATTCGGACGAGTATCGCTCCGTGGTGGCCGACAAAGGCGCGATGGTTTTTCACATGCTCCGCGCTGACCTTGGCGACGACGCTTTCACCTCGCTGCTGAAAGATTTCTACAAGCAGCACATGGGGAAGACAGTTTCCATCGACGAATTCGAGCAGATGACCGCCGCCAAAGCTCCGCCGCCCAAGAAGGGCGACCCACCGCTCAATCTCGTCGCCTTCTTTTCGCAGTGGCTCAATTCGACTGGCGTCCCTGAATTCACCCTGCAATACATCGTCTACCGCACGCCGAAGGGATTTAAGGTAGTCGGCAAGATTCATCAGGATCTCGACACGTTCCGCATGCCGGTCGAAATGAAGGTAGACACCGAAGGCAATCCCGAGACTAAGAAGATTCTCGTCAACGGCACGAATTCGACATTCGAAATCGACACGTTCGGCCGTCCCAAGCCCAACGGCATCACCATCGACCCCAACAACAATCTCCTTAAATCCAGCCCGCATCTGCGAGTTCGCGCTCAGGTGGCGCGCGGCGAGGAACTGGCGGCCGTGGGCAAATATTACGAGGCCATTCAGGAATATCGCGCGGCGCTCGACATTCAACCCACCTACTCGCTCGCGCACTTCCGCACCGGCGAGGCGATGTTTTACCAGAAGAATTATCAGGCCGCTGCCAACGCATTTCGCTCGGCTCTGGGCGGCGATCTCGATCCGAAATGGACGGACGTTTGGAGTCACATCTACATCGGGAAGATTTACGATTTGCTAGGCCAGCGCGAGCGCGCTGTAAACGAGTACAGCCTTGCGCAGCACACGAATGACGACACAGCGGGCGCCCAGCAGGAAGCTGGTCGCTGGATGCAAAAGCCATACCCGGGCGAAAACGCGTCGTCAACAGCACCGGCCGCCGCGCCCAGCAATAACCCGCCTCAAACTCAGGCTCCGGCAAAATCCGACCAACAGGACAATGGACCGGTACTGAAGCGCCGCCCTGAAGATACCCAATAGGGCGCTATCGCCTGATCTACTCGGATTTGCCTGTATCTTTTTGAATATCGCGAAAAACTTCTTCGAAGACTTTCAACGCTTCTTTGTCGAATAGCACGAAGTAAACCTTCTCAACCGAGGTTGGCCCGGCCAGATGTCGCGACGCTTCGCGAAGCATGATCTCCGCGCAGTCGCGCAAGGGGAACGCCGCGATGCCTGTGCCAACCGCGGGAAACGCAATCGTTTTCAGCCCGTTCTGCGCCGCGATGCGAAGGGCATGTGCGGTTGAACTGCGCAGCGTATGCGCCGAGGTAGTTCCGCCGAGCTGCATGCTCGCCGCATGAATCACGTGGCGCGCCTTCAAATGTCCACCGGAAGTGATCGCAGCGCCGCCTAGCGGAACCGTGCCGATTTCATCGCATTCAGCCTGAATTTTCGGCCCACCCTTGCGGCGAATCGCTCCCGCCACGCCTCCGCCAAGCTGCAGGTCGTTATTCGCCGCGTTCACGATGGCGTCCGTATCCATTTCCGTCAGATCGCCCTGGCGGATTTCGATTCGCTCGCCGCGGTCGGTGGCACGAGTCACGGTCATCTATCTGAGCCTGGCGATGCCCTGCTCGTCGAATCCAACCACGACGCGTCCGCCCGCCACGATCACCGGCCGCCGGATCAGATTTGGCTCTTTGGTCATCAACTTAATAGCGTCGCGCCGCGAAGGCGGATTTTCCTTCATCTTCTTGCGGCGAAAGAGTTCATTGCGCGGATTCAAAAACTCGGTGTAGTCGCGCTGGCCGATCAATTTTTCGAGTTCGGTCGCGCTCAGCCGCTCCTTTGCCAGATCGCGAAAGTAAAGCTGAAACCCTCGCCGCTCCATGAATTGCCGCGCCTTGCGGCACGTGGTGCACGACGGCTTCTGAATGAATTGCACCTTCTTCCCCGTCGCTCTGCTTCGCTTGACCGGTGTCTTCTTCGTGCGTGCCGCGCTCATCGCTCTCTCCTTTAGTATCGCGGTACTAACGGATCCACTTCCACGGCCCAGCGCTCGATGCCGCCAGCCATCGACTTTGCGCCCGTCACTCCCTGCGCATGTAGCCATGCGGCTGCGTCCAGGCTGCGCACGCCATGATGGCAATACAACACAATCTCTCCCGCCGCGGCCAATCGCGCCAGATGCCCAGGTATTTCACGCAGCGGAATCAACACCGCGCCTTCGATCCGCGCCGCCTCATGCTCCCACTTCTCCCGCACGTCTACAAACAGAAACGCAACGCCGCGCGCGATCCGCGCCTCCACTTCCTGCGGACTGATTTCGATATTGGCGGGAAGATCACTCATCGCGATGCTTCGCGTTCTTCGCAGTGACCATCGTGCGGGGAATTTTCGATCTTGGCAAGCGCTGCTTGCGGGTCTAGTGGCCGCGGAATTTCGGCGGACGCTTCTCGAAGAACGCCGCGAGCCCCTCGGCGCAATCGTCCGTGAGGAAACAATGAACCTGCAAACGATTCTCTTCGTCCAGCGCGCTCTCGAGTTCCTTCCGCGCGTCGCCGATCATGGTTCGCTTCACGTCGCGATATGCCAGCGGCGGCCCTGACGCCATCTCCTGCGCCAGCTTTTGCGTCTCTTCCTCGAATTTATCCTGCGGATGCACTCGGTAGACGATCCCTATTCGGCACGCCTCTTCCGCGGAAATCTGCTCCGCGGTATAAAACATCTCCGACGCACGCGCCAGTCCCACAAGCCGCGGCAGAAAAAACGTCGCCCCAAAATCCGGATAGAGTCCGATCTGGCCAAACGCCTGCTTGAAACTCGCTTGTTCCGATGCAATCCGCAGATCGCAAGCCAGCGCCAGGCTCATTCCGCCGCCCGCCGCCACACCATTCACCGCCGCGATCACCACTTTTGGCATCGTGGCAATCGCCAGGCACATTTCCTGCCCCAATTTCAGCAGCGCTTGCATGTCGTGGACGGACTTCCGCGTTCGCGCATCGCGAATGTAATTCAGGTCTCCGCCCGCGCAGAATCCGCGCCCCATCCCGGTCACCACAACCGCCCGGACCGTTTTGTCGTCGCCCGCGTGCAGCAGTGCGTGAACCAAATCCCTGCACATCTCCGGATTGAAAGGGTTCAGTTTTTCGGGCCGGTTCAGGCGCAGCGTCAGCACCGGGCCCGAACGCTCTTCGAGCACCAGTGAGCTTCGACTTGCAGCTTGTGGTGTCGAGGCCATTCGAGTCTCCCTTGCCTCCGCTCCGTGCTCGTTCGATTCTAATCCTTCAGGCTCTTCAACAGTAGCGCCAGCTTCTTGAAGTAGCGCTTCTTCACCGCCAGGTCCGCCCCGGTGTTTTGCCCGCTGCTCGATGGCAGGACGAACACGTGCGCTCCATAAATCTGTTCCTTTTGCAGGCCCAGCCGGCACGCCCTGCCGGTAAACTTCTCGTAGACGGCCTTCCCGTTGAAAGCAATCACGCGCGGGTGCAGCTCTTCGAGCTTCTGCGCCAGCAGCACTCGCCCTTCCGCAAATTCGCGCCGTTCAATTTCCTCCATCGCACGCGTCGGACGCTTCACGAGATCCGTCATTCCAATGCCGAACTCGATAATTCGCCGGTCGTCCTCGTAGCCGATTGGTTCCGGGATCACGCCCGATTCGTAGAGCAGCGGCCAAAATTGATTGCCGCGCCCCGCGTAATAATGCCCCACGCGTGCCGACCGTTCGCCCGGGTTGGCGCCCACCAGGATCATCTTCATTCCCTTGCGCAGATAATCGGGCAGCGTTCGCATCGAATGCTTTGTTTCCCTCAGGTTAGCTTCCGCCACACGGTACGCGCCCCGTGGTCACCTGCTCTTATATCGGCGGTTTGGCGGGTTCGTCGGATCGATTTTCAGCGAAAAATTCTCAATCCGTTCTCATGATAATACATTCCCATCGGTCGGGCCGGGAAAGCTGTGCTACCATTTCCTCAGGAAAAACGTCTGATGAACTCCCCGAAACTCAATCCGGCGCCGCCTCATCAGCTGCCTTCGCAGGTGGTGAAGGACGACGAACCCATTCTGGTCGCCGCAGCGCGCGCGGGCGATATCTCGGCTTTCGAGACGCTCGTCGGCCGTTACGAACGCAAAATCTTCCGTCTCACCCAAAACATCACGCAAAACCGGGAAGATGCCGAAGACGCGATGCAAGAGGCTTTTCTCAAAGCCTACGAGCATCTCTCGAACTTCCAGGGCAACTCCCGGTTCTATACCTGGCTGGTACGCATCGCCGTCAACCAAGCCCTCATGAAGCTCCGCAAACGCCGCCCCGGTGTGGTCTCGCTCGACGAAGAGATCGATACCGGCGAAGACACCATGCCGCGGGACGTCGAGGACTGGGGTCCATCTCCCGAACAGCGCTACGAACAGTCCGAACTCGGCTCAATTCTCAGTAAAGTAATTGGGGAACTCGATCCACCTTTCCGAGTCGTTTTTCAGTTGCGCGACATCGAAGAATTATCGACCGAAGAGACGGCGGAGGCGCTGGGCCTTTCCGTTCCGGCCGTCAAATCGCGTCTTCTGCGTGCGCGACTGAAACTGCGGCAGGGCCTGAACCAATACTTTCGGCGGGGGAAAGAGTCGTGAAGTGCAAGCAAATCGTTAAAGAATTGGCGGACTATCTCGACGAGGCGCTCGATCCTACGCTTCGCGAATCAATCGAGCTGCATTTGGAGAAATGCAAGGATTGCCGCTTGGTCGTCGATACCACCAAACAAACCATCCAGATCTACTGCAATTCCGAACCGGCACCGCTGCCGCAGACCACTCGCCAGCGGCTACACGAAGCTCTCGCCAAGCATCTGCGGCGCGCCCGAGCTTAGAGCCTGGCAATCAGGCGCCTCGCCGCTCCGCGGACCGCGCCTCTGCCTGCCACATCGGAATCTCCCGGCCGAGTCCCTTCTCGCGAGCAAGTTCGTAGATCCGCCCTCCCGTCACCACGTCCTCAATGGCAATTCCGTTCGATTTGAATAGTGTGATCTGATCCCGGCTCGTTCGCCCCGGCGCCTTGCCTGCGACGATTTCCGCCAGCTCGCGAACTCTGGCCCATTGCGACGCGTCTTCGCCAAAGACCTGCAATAGGTCGCCGGATTCCCGCCGCGATTGCTCTGGCGAATCCGCGGCGATCACATCCGCACGCTTCACGGTTTCCGCATCAATTTCCCGCTTGTGCGCCACGTTGATCCCAATCGCGTTGATGTGCGCGCCGGGTTCGATCCAGCGCCCCTCAACTACGGGATTCGTCGCGGTTGTCGCGGTCACCAGAATATCGGCGCCGCGTACGGCGTCTTCGGCCGTAGCCACCGGCCTCACCGTCACGCCGATCCGCGCGCTCATCTCGCGCGCAAAATTCTCGCGCCGTTGCGGATCTCGGCCGTATGCCCGCACCCGTTCGAGCTTGCGCACATTGGCCACGGCCTCCAGTTGCGTCCGCGCCTGCGAGCCGGTGCCGATGATTCCAGCGTCGTGCGCGTCGTCACGCGCCAAGACGCGTGTGGCAATGCCGCTCGCTGCTCCCGTGCGCATCTGGCCCAGATAATCCGCTTCGATCAACGCCACCATATCGCCCGATTCCGCGGCAAAGAGAGGCACGATGAATTTCGCACCCGATTTGGCGATCGAGTAGATCTTCAATCCCAGATAGCCACCCACGTTGTCCGCCGCGGCCATGTAGTTGAGGATTGTTTTCCCCGGCACATTCAGCCGCTGCCGCGAGTGGCAACTGGCTGAGCCGTCCGCTAGCCGTCGAAAAGAAGTTTCTACGCATTCGAGAGCGAGCCGCATCGTCAGGACGGCTCGCACGTCCGCTTCCGTTAGATAGAGCGCCATAGTTGTGATTCCCCCGGAGTATCCTGCGGTCTGCCCGGCTGGAAAAGTATCAGAAGTTGACTCGATAGCGAAGCACTCGCGCTCCCGGCGCGTCTAGCACCAACAGTTCCTTGCGCGAACTGATCGCCAGTTCCGGCACCGGTCGGCTCGCCTGCCCTAGCTCCGGCGCCAGGTCCACGTCCAATTTCGGATGTCCGTCGAGCGACCATACGTGCAAAGTGCGTCCATCCGCATCCATCGCGAAAACGTAGTTTGCGGAGACCGCTATTTCGTCACTTAGCTTGACGCCTGTGCCGCCAGTCGATGCGTCTATCATCGAGACAAAATGCCCTCCCGGATCGAACCGCGCGATTCGGCCTCCCTCTGGATCATCCAGATACAGATTCCCCGCAGGCCCGCCCGCCATCGTCCTCGCGTGAATCCGGGCGTTTGGCACATTTGCAGCCGGCTGCCATATTCGCACTAGTCGGAGCCTTGGCGTATACGTGTAGACCTTGCCGCGCGCGGCATCGTATACGTAAATCAATCCATCGTCGTCTACCGCGATGCTCAATGCGTTCTCGCCGCTTCCCGGCGCCCTCACTCGCAGCGAGCGCAGGCGGTCTCCACTCGGCAGGTAGATCGACGCGGTTCCTCTCTTCGCGTCCGTCACGTAAATGGCGCCGCCGCTGTCGATCGTGATCGCGTCCGGCTCCACGATTCCAGGATCGTCAAACGAAAGCAGCGGTGTTCCGTCCGAGCCGAACTTATCGATGAAATTGCTTCCTATGTCCGCCAGGTAGACGTTGCCGAGCACATCCGTCGCAATGCAAGTCGGCTGGTCGAGTTGGCCCGGCGCTCCGCCCTTCACCCCCCAAGCTCCGATGTATTCGAGCATCGGCGGCAGGGCTTGCGCCTCTACATGCGTTGCAGAGTGCGAGCATCCACAGGAAATTACGGCGAGAAATAAGGAAAGTATCGTCGCGCCCGTTGCGAGCAGGTTGCCGCCACCTCGCGGGTGCCTCGATGGATCAGCCACGCGCGTGCCTTCCCGCCGCGGCCTGTTCTCCCACTCGCCGCTCGCGGCGAACAACCGTCTGCGCCATCCGATACATTCGCTCGGCAGGCGCACCATCGCTCAAATCTTGAAATGAAAAAGTGGTCTCGCCACCCGCTGTCTTCGGTCGAGTCACCACTACCGGCAGCTTCCCGCACACGTCGCTATCCACGAATGCCGTCTCGTATCGTTGATTTTTCCTTCCCCACGTATACACGCGCATCATCGTGAAATCGCACGGCTGCCCTTCGGCTCCGCGCGTGCCCACCACCAGATATTGCGGCTTTGTGCCTCCTGCTCCATCGTCCACCTGATTCAGCACGAACCATCCCTGAATGTGCAGACCTGCTGCGCTGGCATAGTTAGGCAGCGGATCCGGCACGTCGAGAGCTACAAAGCGCCCCAGAAGCCAGCCAGATACCGTTCCCTCCGAAACCTTCGCTCGCACCAGCCACCAATCCTCTTTCTTCGCGTCCGGCGGTTGCGCGCTGTCGTCTGCTTCTTCGGCGTGTGGTCCATCCGGCACGTCGAGCGCCTGCCGTTCGTACAATTCCACAGGTACGTTTCTGCCGAGCTGCCGAATCCGCGGCGCGTTGCGCCCGGGCACCATGTGCAGGTTGCTCAGCACCCCCGTATGGCCCCACGCTTCGACGGGCAGCGACGCCGTTTGCGTGTCCAACTCTTGTGCCTTCTGCCAGAATTCCGCCGTTAGCAGATTCCCTTCAGTCGTCCAGCCGGTCACACCGCTTTGCGTGCGAACCTCGACTTGATCCTCGAAAGTCTGGAGGACGTTTAGCCGGTCGCCATAATGAACTGTCGCCACAGGTTCGCGCACGACGGCCGACGTGCTCCATAGGATGACGTCACGATTCGCTGCATAGGCAACTTCCGGCCGATGTTTCGGGTGGTGCCACCGCAAGTACGCCGCCGCGCACACCACCAGCACCAACACGAATCCAAGCAGCATCTTTCGCATGCAGGTTGCTCGGCCGCAGAGTTATTTCCCTCGCTGCAAATTTGCGGCACGCCGGGAAACACTTCAGCCGGAAAGATGATTCTACACCCGCGCGCCCGTGCCCCTTTCCACCGCGGTGTCGAAAAAATACGCAGATGTGTCTGAAGAGGCTCGGGTGCGATCCGCGGCGTTCTGCTACAATCCGGCGCGCACCGCCCTGTTCGAATCGCCGCCAAGGAGAGCCCCGATGTGGAGCCTCGACAATCTCAAGCCGCTAGCCCTATTCCTGCTGCGTCTGGCTTTGGCCGTGATCTTCGTGCATTACGGGTATCCCAAGCTGTTCGTGCATCCGCGCCAGAACGTCCAATGGTTCATTCAGCACGGCTTTCCCGGCTATTTCGGTTATCTTTCAGGACTGATCGAATTTTTCGGCGGGCTGCTGTTGGTGGCCGGGCTATTCACCCGGATTGCGGCGCTTGCTCTATTCGTGGAAATGGTGGTTGCCCTGTGGAAGATCCACGGACTTTTTTCACATCCGGCTGCGGTGCAGAACTATCAGTTCCCGTTGATGATGGCCGTCGGCGCGTTCACCCTCGTAGCCGTCGGGGCGGGAGTCGTGTCGCTCGATTACGCCTTCTTTCGCGAGGGCCGCAAGTTGCAGCGCAGGCCTAAAACGCACGCGTGACTCGTCCGCATGAAACCCTCTAAGCCGTCGCACTTGAATTCGGCGCGACGCCGGGCGCCGGGGTGGGCGCTGGTGAAGGCAATGGCCCGAGCGGCATCACGATCCACGCCACGATATACACAATGATGGCCGGAACCAACGGGACCGGAATCAGCACCAGTAGCACCCAAACCAACCGAACCAGCGTCGAGTCCATTTCCAGATATTCGGCGATGCCGCCGCACACGCCTGCGATTTTTGAGTCGACCGCGGAGCGCGTCAGCCGCCTTGATGCTCGCGGCGGTCCCGACGGCGAAAAATGCTGCCTCGCTCCGCAGAAATAACAGAAGTTCGAATAATCCGCGATGTCTCGCTGGCAATGTCCGCAAATCATTGCTTTTACCTCCTGCGCGCCTGCTTTTTCCGGCGCCTATATTCAACTACGAGTGAGCGGGCCAAAAAGTTGCATTCTTTCACGCTGGACTCAATATGCCGAGAGATCGCGCACCGCTCGGACTAAATCTTTCGTTTGAGGCAAGATAGCGTCCTCAAGCTTAGGGTTGTAGGCGCAGAACGCATCAGCCGCCGCAACGCGACGCACGGGAGCATCCAGCTCGTCGAAGAGTTCGTCCGCAATCCGCGCGGCGATTTCCGCCCCATATCCCCACGATCGCCAGTCCTCATAGGCCACGATTACGCGATTCGTCTTCGCCACGCTCGCCGCGATTGCCTCCCAGTCATATGGACTAAGCGACCGCAGGTCGATCACTTCCACCGATACTCCTTCG